>NZ_CEYAVF010000013.1:0-17121 GCF_982785585.1 Reinekea sp.
TTGCTGGCCGGAAATGTTGGCGTGAATCGTGATAACGTCAATGCTGCCACGGGCCATATCTTTACTGAAAAAGAAATCGTTCGATTCTTTATTGGCAATCCAGATCCAACAAAGTATCCGAGGAACTGGGGCATAGAGCACATCTCTCATGGCGCTAGCATGGAGAAGGTCTTACAAGCCGTCTATGGTTTTGACTACCGAACACTGTATGGTCAGTTTTTTAGGAATAAAGTGAATAGTCCCGAAATGGCTTATGACTATGAGGATGCATTATTCAACCGAAAAGCCAATCACGACTGCTTGAATAGGTATTTCTCCGATTGTGACTGACCCCTCAATATAGAATGAGCAGGGTGCTATGCTGCAGCGGCACTTTAAGAAGACTCGGAGATTAACCTAATGCGATACCTATTTCTTGCTTCTACCCTGCTACTGTATACCTTTTCCTTTGCAGAGAATTACAGCGCTTTGCCTTTAGAGCAAATTGCACCTAAACCTTCTTTCGATATCAACAATAGGTATAACAGAGCCTATCCCGATACCCTCTACTCTGTTGATGTCGTGGCCGGCGGCGGTAACTATCCGTATCGCTTTGAATTAATTGAAGCGCCCGCTGACGTACAGTTGGACGAGTCCATTGGCACCATTCGTTGGGCCAATCCGGTCGAACGCGACGCCCTGTATCGCTTCAAGGTTGCTATCAGTGACAGTTCAGTAGAACCCCAAACCCTTACCGCAATCTGGGACGTTAAGGTTACCAAAGAAGGGTTTATGTTCGTCGACAGTAAGAATGGCAGCAACGGCGGTTCCGGTACCATTGACGATCCGAAGTTAGACTTTTCAGATGTCTATGGTGGGCTGAGTTATGAGAGCAAGTATTCGGAACGCAACAAAAATAAATTTATCTATTTCAGATCTGGTAGGTATAAGTTTGATGGTTACAAGGAAGACGCTCGGATTCAATGGACTAATCGCCAGCCAGTGGTATTTCTAACCTACCCCAAAGAAGTGGTCGAGTTTGATATGTCGACAACCCACCTACGCTCTGATACGACACTGGATAACTTCTATCTTGAAGGCGTTCGCGTTTTTCAAATATCCAATAGCGAAGAAACCACCCATGAATTTCATATGGGTTTTAGAATCAGTGGCGGTTCCAAAGATGTGGTATTCCGAAATAACCGTTTTCAGAACCTGATCAGTTCAAGAGATTCCTGGAATCAGTCTGTCATTATGGCCAATCATGAGGGAGCCGGACGACGGTGGGCTTTTTTAAATAACTACTTCGGTAATATCATGCATGGTTTTGGAATACTGGCCTATACGATAGATCATGTCGCTGTGCAGCGAAATTCCTTTGTCTCATTTGCCGACCCAGCCGGGCAGGGTACCTCGCATGCGATAGGCATTAAGATGAACAGTGAGAACTGGTATGTAAATGAAAATACCTTCGATGACATCGACAATAATGCCATCTGGTTGTACAACGCGAAACAGGGAGGCGAAAGCTATGGCAATATCGATGTCAGTTATAATCGCATTGAAACCAGCGGCGCTGGCTTCGGCATCACCTTCAATGATAAGAACACGGATATCGATTTGCCGCTCTACATCTATCGAAACAACATTATCGGCAACGTGCGCTTTATTAAGGTTGCCGCAGACACCCCAAATATCATTTTGAAAGACAATGCTATAGAGAGCTATGACGCCGAGGTATTTTCCTGTGAAGGCTGTAGCGATGAGTCGAGTGTTATCACCCAAGGCAACCAATTTTCGACTGAAAGGGGTAGCTTGTTTCGGGATCGAGATGGAACGGTAGGTGCCATTTCGAAAGATACCTTTTCCTCTAGCGTTGGCGCAGACATCGTATATGAGCTAAATCAACCGAAAAATTTAGAGCCTAGGTTGGAAACAAATTAACCTCAGTCACTGCTCGTAACCGATCTTTCTGACGCGGGTCGATCGAGCCGGTTTCTGAATCCTTGCGGCGTTCAGATGCCAGCTCAAGCTGGCTCGCTCCTGTTAGCTTCTTCGGGTGTTTGCCATAGGTAATCGATTATCGTCGGCTGTTAATTGGCTCTTGACCACACGTAATTTACCGGATTTTTCACGTTCTATCGTGTTCACTAATTCGAGTGATATTTGCATGGCAGCTGATATTTTGGTGCGAACAGCCACTTGAATATCCCGCCCTATAGTGTTGTTGAAATTAGCCGTCGGAATTATTCTAATTGTCAGATGGTCTAACCGGTCCTGTAAAACTTGAAATTGCTTAAACACGGCGCGCTGTTCTTGCATCTTTTCAAAGATGTATATTATCGCCTCAGGGTGAATAGACCGTCCCTCGGGGGTATGGATAATATCGTAAGCCCGCCCGTGCACCCTGGATAAGACCGGTAGGCCTCTGCCGCAACTGCAACCACCCGGGGCGAGGGTGGCGTAGTCACCCAGCTTATAGCGGATTAACGGAGTGGCATAGTTGTGCAAATCGGTCAGCACAATCTCACCTGTGCCATGGTTGTAGGTGATGCCGTCACGTTCAACTTGAACCAACAGATTACTGGCCATGACATGCAGAGCGCCCTGTTCACATTCATGGGCAATGGATCCGACCTCCCCACAACCGTATTCATTGAAAACCTTAACCGCAAAACCCTGTTCGATATCGTGGCGATCGAGCTCAGACAACACCTCAGACGTGGTTATGACCGCCTTTAAACTCGGCAGCGGGGCCAAATTGGTGTGCTTTATATAATTAGCAAAGAGGCGAATGGCGCTGACATAGCCATATAGATAGGCGGGTTTGACTAGCAGTAAGTGGCGGTAATAGCCGGCCATGTCGGCGTCAGTCATATCAAAGGCCGACAAGCGATAGCGGTTGGCCACTAGGTCGGTGATCCCCGCCATAAACTTAGCCCTGTTGCTGTGCGGGATACCCCAGAATCGTGCCTGTTTAGCGCCAACCTGAATGCCGGCCCATTCATAACTTAGTGCGGTGGCCACTCGCTCACGGGCCAGCGCGGATACATTTTTATAGAGCTTAACCGGTTCGCCGGTAGAGCCTCCGGTGGTCTTGATTCTTGACGACAAGTGAACCTTGCCCGACAGCTCTTGGTGATGGCCAATCAAATCTTGCTTGGTGAGCACAGGCAAGGTGTTATAAAAACGCTGAAAGTCCTCAAGGGCGTGAATTTGGCGACAATCGAGATGGGCGTCAGCAGGCAACATTCTCCGATAGTAGGGTTTGTGGTGCACCGCATGCCCTAGCAGTGCGGTGAATTGTCGCAGCTGATACCGAAATAGACTATCGGTACTCTGATACTGCTGGCTGCGGTATAAACCCTGATACAAAAAATGAAACTCACCCGTGAAGGCGGTTGCTGGATAGTATAAGAACAATTTGTTGAGCAGTGGGTTCATGCCGCCCCCTGAGCCAGGGATTGGATGAGCATCGAATAGGCGTTGCCGACCTTGATGGCGCTGTATTTTTCTGCCACCAGTGCCTGCGCGCGACGGCCAGCGTCAGCGCCCATGTGGCCCTCTGACAATAGGGCAATGGCTGCCCCATATGACCGGCTGTCATTGGCAATAAAGGCATTCAGTTGATCAGTGACATCAATACCTTCAAATGCCAGGCTATTGCCGATAACCGGTATTGCGTTGGCCATAGCGTCCAGAACCTTGAGCTTGGTGCCGCCGCCATCGAAGATGGGCGAGATAAAGGCTAGGGCGTTGCGGTAATACAGGCCTATATCCTCAACATAACCGTGTAAACGAACCCGTTCTGAACCGGCTACCAAGAGAATCATGGTTTTAGAGGGATACTTGCCAATAATATCCAAGCTTAAATCCTTGTACTGTGCAGCCAGGGTAGGCCAGATATTCCGGAGGAACCATTCAATGCCCTTCTTATTGGGATACCAATTCAAACCCCCAACGAACAACAGCTTGTTCTTGTCTGGACTCCTTTGGCTTTGCTCTGGAACGGAAACCGAATTGGGCACGATAGAGACCCTAGTGGCCTCTACCCCGAGCGCTTCGATCCGTTTTTTGTCATCTTCAGAGCAGACGATATTGTGGCTAACCTTGCCCAGGTTGTTGCTATCGAAATGCATGATTTTTCGCGCTTCATCAAAGAAGAGAATTTTTTTAAGCCAGTTGCGTTCTTGTTGAGCTCGGCGCCGCATCATATGGTGTTCCGCATTATGGTGGTTTACCACGACCGGAACATTAAGGTTCATCGGCAGTAGGGGTAGTAATGCGGCGGTATCCAAATGGATCAAATCATAGTCTTGAGCCAAGAGAAGCTTGTGAATCAACTCCTTGGCGGCTTCCGATGCTAGCCAGCTAACCGAATAGGGTCTATTTGTGAGCGTGGACCGGATAAGGGTGGCCAGGCGATGAAGTGCTGAGCGTTCCGAGGGGATATTCACCGTGTAGAGCGTACGGACAAGGCTGGTTAAGGCTGCGCGCGATCGTTCAAGCCCAAGCGCCAGGGAGGGTGAATAGGCCCGTACCAGTCTAGGTTGGATCAATGCGACCAGGTCAACATGATGCGCTATCACGCATGCCGTTAAAAGATTTGAGGTTCTAATTAACAGCCCACCCTTTGCCGGGTAGGGTACAAAATGGTTAATCCAGAGTACTTTCATCGGGTGCTCCTTGGGTAGCGGCTGGCCAAACCAACCGAGTAACGGGCGGTGTTTGCCACTAGGTTATTTATTACTACCTTTGCCTGCGCTAAGCAGTGCTTTGAATTCTAGGGAATTGTTGGCCAGACTTTGGTAGGTGCCCTGATCCTCAATTTTACCCAGCTTAAACACGAAAATATTATCGGCATTCTCTACCGTGGTCAGTCTATGCGCGATCATGACGATGGTTCTGGTTTGCGCTAAGCTCAGTATGTCATTCATAATGAGTTGTTCCGTGACATTATCCAAAGCGCTTGTCGCCTCATCTAATACCAATATAGCGGGGTCTTGGTATAGCGCCCGGGCAATGCCGATACGTTGTTTTTGGCCACCACTGAGTTTTGCGCCCCGCTCACCCAGCTTGAAGTTGAAGCCACCGTCACACTCTGCTATGAAGTCGTAAATATTTGCCAGCTGAGCCGCCTTTTTTAGCCGTATCGGGTCGACCTCTAATTCGGGTATGCCGAGGGCGATATTTTCTTGAAAGGATGCATCCAAGATAAATATAGTCTGTGCCACGTAGCCAATCTTCTGGCGCCAAGCTTTAATATTCTGTTTATCGAGCGCAATGTCGCCGACCGTAATGGAGCCACATGTTGGCACGAGTAGGGCGAGCAGCAAATCTACCGCAGTGCTTTTTCCGGCGCCTGAGGTGCCGACAAAGGCGGTGATCTTATTTTTTGCAATGCGCAAATTACACCGAGCCAAGGCAAACTTAGCGGTATTCGGATAGCGGAATGCCACATCGTTAAAAACAATGTCGCCCTCTGGTGCGGGTTCATTCCCGAGTGTTCTGAGCGGGCTATCGTGAGCTGTGCTTTTTTCAATCTCGTGAGCGAGGGCAAGCACCACCGAACCATTTGCTCTAATCTGCGAGTAGGCCCTATAGATCGACTGAGCCGCCGGCAGCAGCTTGTAACCCGCCATGGCATAGAGGCTGATGGTGCTCAGGGCCTCATTGGCGGTACCCGAGGTGAGTAAGATGTAGATCGACAAGCCCAGAATAGAGGCGAACACCACGGTCTCAACCATAAACCGGGGTAAGTCGCCTGCCAGGGCAATATAGGCCGACGCGGACAGCCCACGCACGGTCACCCGATCAACTTGCTGCTTATAATAGTCTTCTGTGCCCTTGAGTTTAACTTCCTTAATCCCGCCTATGCTTTCGTCCAATAACTTCAATTTTGTAAGGTTGAGTGTGCTAATCAAATTGCCGCTCTCAACCACTCTTGACCGGATCAGCTTAAAGATTAAAAAGTATACCGACCCAACGATTGCTGTTGCTGTTAAGGCAATGCTGATATCGATAATCAATAGGCCAACTATAATGAGCGCTGCAATAAAGAGCTGCGAGATAAGGGTGAGTATGGGTTGCACAACCATATAGACCATTCTTGGGATTTCTTGGGTAATTTGCGAGGTTAAGCGCGAGCTGTTATTAATGGCAAAGAAGGTGTAGTCATTATCGAGATAGCTTTTATAAATAGTCCGTTGGACATGGGCGCCCAGGCGCATTGATATTTGAAATAGTTTCCATAAGCTGTATGACGCTATGCTGTTGCTGACGATAATAAGGAGGATGACGAACAGTGCATAGGTGACGATAAATTGACTGTCCGATTCGAAAGCATAAAGATTGAACAGGAAGGTGAGGTAGGTATTAGTGGTGATAAAGCCCGGGTTGCTCACCATGGTAATAAAAGGCGCGATCGAGGCTATGCCAGCAACTTGGAACAGCGCCGTGAGCAAAAAAAGAATCTGCAAGAGCAGAACTCGCGTTCTATTTTTTTTGCCAATCAATCTAAACAGGGACCCGTAAAGCATTTTCATGTGGCTTGTGCTCGACATATAAGTTGTCATTATTATGCCGTGGGCGGCATGCTCAGGTTTAGCGGATACGCTGCGCTCTCTTCTCCTATGGTCCAGCCGTCATGGCGCTATAGAGCGCCATGGTTTGCTCGCTGTTTTTTTTCGCATGGTGAGAAAAGTTTTCGGTTGCAACCGAAAAATCTGCAATGCCGGTGAGCGTTTTGTAATAGCTAGCCGGGCTGTTGGGCTGAGTTAATAACGCTGTGTTGTAGTCCGCCAGTTCAGACAGGCCACCGATATTGTGCGCGATCAAGAGCGTATCCAGGGCCAAGGTTTCCAGCGCGACCATGGGCAAGCCCTCATGATCGGAGCAGATAAGGACTGCATCCAAGGCTGCTATGATGCTCGGGATATCGTCACGATGGCCATGGAATGTGACCCGTTCCACTATGTTTAAGGCGCGCGCCTGGCTCTCCAATAGCAGCCTACACGGACCAGCACCGATTATATGAAACTGAAAATCACTGTTGTTTTCCTGTCTTAGACGCGCCGCAATCTTGAGGAATATATCGATACGCTTGATCGGTACTAACCGGCCGATAATGCCCAGGTGTCTTTTGGTGGGATGCACGTCCCTGAAGTCAACCGGTCCGATCTGGGCTCTTAACGCCGCTACGTCGACGCCGTTAGGCACTGTGCTGATTCGGAGGCCGGGATAGTCGATCGCCAGATGGTCTCGCAGTTCGTGCGAAACCGCTATAAAGAGGTCTTGATAGTGTCGGCCGACCCACCGTTCCAGACTCCGTTGTAATCGGGTCTGCCAATTACCCGAAAACTCAGGCGCACCGTGTACTGTTCTGACGCAACGTGCTCTGACGGTTGTTGCATTGGCTAGGGCGCCGAGGATGTTTTCTTTTTGGCGATGGGTATGAACCACATCGGGTTTTAGCTGTCGTATATGAGCACGTAGACTGGTGAATATTTTCCTGCTCGACAGTTTTGCCTCATCCAATATGGTCACGTCTATATCGTCGGCGCGTAATCGTTTCGCCAGTTCGCCCTCGTTTAACAAGATGGCGCTCACGTCGCACAAGGGTCTGAGGTTTTTTAACAGGGTATGGGCCTGTGCCTCAGCGCCGGCCCATAGATCGCCGGATAGGATATGCAGAACCCTGAGTCGTGTGCCGGGCGTTAAATTAGACATGTAAACAACATCCTTGTTTAGATATACTGCAGCCGATTATGCCTCAAAAATAAGGTAGTTTGAAGGGCTTAAGCCATCTTAGAAACATGTCAAAAGGAGTTGCAATCGTGATTATTTTATTTTTTTGGTTCTGTGTTTTTTGTTCGCTCTACAGCTATTTTTTGTACCCGTTGCTGTTGCTTATTGGGGTTAAAAAATATGCCAAAGCGTCGGTAATAACCAATCCAAGGACGGATCATTTGCTGAACTATTCGCTCATTGTTACTGCCTATAATGAAGCGCAGCGGATCGAAGAGAAAATTATTAATTTACTCGCCTTACAGTTTGATCCGGCGCGCTTAGAACTCATCATCGCCTCCGATTGCAGCGACGATGGTACCGACGCCCTAGTGGCCAGCTTCTCGGATCGCGGCATAGTATTGGTACGGGCCCCGCAACGATTGGGCAAGGAAAACGCGCAGTGGTCGGCGATCCAACGGGCCACTGGCGATGTCCTCGTGTTCTCCGATGTCGCCACTTTGATGCAGGTCGATGCGATCGAGAAATTGGATCGGCACTTTCAACGGGGCGATGTCGGCGCCGTCTCCAGTGAGGACAGGTTTGTCGGCACGCAGGGCGCGGTTGCCGGAGAGGGCTTTTATGTCCGGTATGAAATGTGGTTGCGCCGTCAGGAAAGTCGCTTAGGCGGGTTGGTAGGACTCAGTGGCTCCTTTTTCGCGGCTCGTCGGGACCTGTGCCGGCAATGGGATATCCATTCTCCGTCGGACTTTAACACCGCGCTTAATTGTGCCCGGGCCGGTTTGCAATCGATCTCGGCGCCCGATGTATTGGGTTTTTATGCGGATTTAAAAGATCCGAGTAAAGAATATACGCGCAAGGTGCGCACGGTGTTGCGCGGTATGACCGGGTTGTCACGCCACCTTGAGGTGCTCAATGTGAGTCGGTTTGGATTCTATGCCGTCCAAGTATTCAGCCACAAACTGATGCGTTGGGCTGTGCCCTGGTTTCTGCTTGCGCTGTTGTTGGTGTCGGCGAGCCTAGCCGGTGTGGGCGGATTTTATCGACTCGCCCTGATCGGCCAGATACTGTTTTACGCCACGGCCGGTCTTGCCCATCTCAGTGAGCGGATGCGCGCATTGGCGCCCATTCGTTTGATCTATTTTTTTGTCCAGGTCAATCTAGCGCTGATGGATTCGGCGCTAAAGTTTTTCTCTGGCACCCGCATGACCACATGGAAGCCATCGGCCCGATGAGGTGGCAGAGTTTGCCACCGGCCGGAAATACCATTCGGCTGGACAGCAGTGCTGAATCCTTAGGTCAGTTACTACCCGGCTATCAGTTGGTTTGGTTGAACTCCGGCACCGCCGCGCTCGCCTTTAGTTTAGTGCAACTAAAAATGCGCTATCCAGCGGTGTCGCAACCGGAAGTTATTATCCCCGGTTACTGTTGTCCCGATCTAGTCGCGGCAGCTCTGTTCGCGGGTTTCATACCCAGGGTCGTCGATATCTGTGTCGATGACCCCAGCTACGATCTCGCGCAGCTGGAATGCGCCTTAACGCAGCGTACCCTAGCAGTGATCGCCATTAACTTCTTGGGCATTACCGAGCGACTGACGGAAATTCGGCAATTGCTCGCACCGTGGCCCAAGGTCGGGCTTATAGAGGACAATGCCCAATGGTTTCCCGATGCGCATGAGGTCGCTGGCCTGCAGGGTGATTACGTGACCTTCTCGTTCGGCCGCGGTAAGGCCGTGAGTTTGTTGGGTGGCGGTCTGGTGGCGGTAAAAGAGGGGCTAGCGTTATTCGACCTTAAGTTGAGTACCGAGGCCGGGAGCCCAAGCTGGCGCCTCAAGGTAAGGCTCTTGGCTCTCCTGTCGCAGCCTTGGGCATACTATTGGATGGAGCAACTGCCCTTTCTAAAACTGGGTGCGACGCGCTACCACGCCTTGGACAACATTTGTCTGATGTCAGCTGCCAAGCTGCTGCGGGTTCGGGCCAATGTGACTCACTACCGCTCATTAAGCCGTTTCGCTGAACAGGGATTGAAAGCGCGCATCGCTTCTACGCACAATGGTTTGCATGCACTGTTGACCAGCCCGCGCTGTCGACGCCTGCTGCGTTTTCCATTGCTAAGCCACCGGTCGGCGGATCGCGCCAGGCTGACTGAGAATTCGGCACTGCGTGGGCTGGGTGTGAGTCGGCTGTACAACGGTGCGCTGTCCGAACTTGAGGGAATAGCTGAATTGGCCTTGCAGATGGGGCCTTTGCCCAATGCCGTGAGCTTCGCCCGCCGGCTGCTAACCTTGCCCACGCACCAACAGGTTAAAGCGTGTCACCTAGCAGCTATCACAACGCTAGTCGCAACGGATAAATGATCAGACGCGAGGCAACATACTTGCCGTGGCCCTAGCCCGCCACCGCGCGTCGATGTTCTCTTATCTCCTCATTCTCTGGCTCAATCCCTAAGGCCGCATCCAGTATCTGCAAGGCTTTTGCTGGTTGGCCATTGAGATGCAAGATCCAGCCATAGGTATCCAACACCGCGGCAGAACCCGGCGCCAGTTCGGCCGCTGCTGCCGCGTAGAGTAGGGCCTGAGCGGGATCCTCGCTACGGACCAGCCAGGCCAGGTTGTTGAGTGCCGGCACCCACTCTGGATTTGCGGCCAGTGCCTGTTGGTATTGGCTGCGGGCCAATTCGCTGGCACCATTGGCCATGCTGATGCCCGCTAGGGCGCTCAAGGCCTCAGCATTGTTAGGCTGTTCCGCGATGAGACCCTGCAATCGTTTCCGCGCGCCCGGCTCATCGGCCAGCTGAATATCGATCTTGGCTGCTAGCAGGGTCAGTTGGCTGTTGTTGGGCATCAACGCGATAGCCCGATCAACCGTCTTTAAGGCGCCCGCCCAGTCGCCCGCCTCGGCCTGAGCAATGCCCTCCGCACGCAACACATTGGCCCTGATGGCATGCGCTCGGGGCAGGTCGCTGCTGTGATATTGGCTAGCAAGCGTCTGGGCCGCCGCCAACTGACCTTGATTAATCAGCAACTCGACTGCGGCCGCATGCAACGGCAAGGCAATGTCCGGGCGGGCCTCGGCCTGTTCGATCAACCAGATCGGCAGTGTATCGACCGGCAAGGATTGTGCCTTGGCCGCCACCAAAGACTGCACCAGGCCACTGTTGGTCGGACTGACGCGAATCGCCTCCAGCCAGAGCTCGGCGGCGCGATCCGGTTCACCGTTCTGCTGATGCAGCCTAGCCAGGGCAGATATGACATTGGGATTATTGGGCACCCGTGTGTGCAAGGTCGCCAACAGGGCGATGGCTGAACGACTGTTACCGAGCTGGACATCGGCCACGGCCATCAGCCACATCGCCGAGGGGTCGGTTGCGAACTCGGCGCCGATGCGCTCGCGCACGGTCTGTATTTCGGTGGTCTGTTGTTGCCTAACCAGCAGCGTCAGGTACAGCCCGGTGCTCGACCAGTCTTGGATATTCTCGGCAAAGGCTGTGCGCAGTTGCGCCAGGGCGGGTTCCATGCGTGCCTGGCCGACATAGTATTGCGCCAGCAGTAGATGTAAGCGGGTTTTACTGGGATCCAACCGCAGGGCCTTGCGCAGGGCTTGCACCCCCTGTTGTTCCTGCTGGTTGTTTAAGCAAATCACACCGTATAGGGACAGCAGCCCCAGGTCATCGGGCCGGGCCAGTAGGGCCCGTTGCAAGACCGCCAAGGCTTGGTCGGCTTTGCCCTGCTCGGCCTGAGCCAGTGCGGTCGCCTGAATCAGGGTCACCGGCGCGGTTTCGGCATTGAGGTTGGCCGACAGCAGCGCTTCAGCGCTTGCCAGATCACCCTCTTCGAAGTTAATTAGACCCAATAGCAGGGCGGCCTGCTGGTTATCTGGGAACTGATTGAGAATCTCTGCAAAAGCATCCTTGGCCGTCGCCAAGTCACCGATGCTGGCGGCGGCTAGGGCATCCTTATATTGCTGGCGGGCAAGGAAGGCTTCCGGATTGGCCGTGCGGATCAGACGGCTGTATTCCAGTGCCTCGGCCGGGCGACCCTGAGCGGTTAAGACAGTGCTGAGCAGCTCTAAAACCTGCAGCCGGTCGCTTAACAGCATATCGGTCTCGGGCAGGTGCACCAGCGCTTCGGTAAGCGCTGCCGCTGCGGCCTCGAGTCGGTTGGCGTTATAGGCCAGGCGGGCGTCGTAATAGAGCATAATCGGGTCGTTGGGCCACTGCGCCAAGAGTTGGGTAGTCCACTGCTGCGCTTCGTCGTGGAGCCTGCTTTGCAATAACAGGGAAACAAATTCCCGCTTGGTGCTCAGGGTCGTGGCCGGGTTATTGACGAGCACGCGATACTGTTTTAATGCCTCCTGTTGATGGCCCGCCAGATAGGTCTGCAGGGCCTGTAATCGGTTAAATTCCGCCTGTTCGAGGGTGTTAGGCTGCCAGCCGGCCAGCAACTCTTGGGCCGAAATGGTTTTACCTTGCAATAACAGCACCTCAGCATAGGCCAGGCGAATGGCATCGATACTGTCGCTTTGGTTTTTGAAGAGCGCCTCGGCCTGGTTTGGGCTACCAATACGCGTTAGTAAGCGCGCGTAGTGCACGATCAAGAGGGGATCGCTTGGGTCGGCCTGTAAAGCATTGCGAATCTCAATTAGCGCGGCGCGAAATTGGCCCTGCTGTTCATAGCGGACACTGCGATCCAAAAAGCTGGCGGCCTTTTCGACCTGAGTATTGTCTGAGCAAGCGATCATAAAGCTCAAGACATAGAGCGCAACAAGAGTGGTGATCGATAATTTACGCATGGAATTCGCTCCCCTAGCTATGATCGATAAACAGATTATATTTTTTCAGTAGGTCGTACAGGGTCGGCCGGGTGACTCCCAATAACTTGGCGGCGGACGATATGTTGCGCTGACTGAGCGCCAGCGCGGAATGAATGGCCTCCACCTCGGCATTCTTGCGCGCTTCTTTTATATTGATCGCCAGGGGCTTGCGGGTCGGCGCTTGCAGGGCCAGGTCGGCGGCCTGGATCAGGGTGTTCTCTGCCAAGACCACGGCCCGCTTGATACGGTTTTCGACCTCCCGAATATTCCCCGGCCAACTGTAGTGACCGATGGCCTGCAGGGCATCATAGGAGAACACCATCGGCTTTACCGCGACCTCTTGGCAATAGCGCTTGAGTATATGATGGGCGATTAGGATCGGGTCGTTACCGCGTTCGCGCAGCGGCGGTATATCGATCACAATTTCACAGATCCGATAAAACAAATCTGCGCGGAAGGTGCCCGCCTGCACCATCTGCTGCAAGTTTTTATTGGTCGCACAAACAACACGCAAATCGATGCGTATTTCCTTTCGGCCGCCCACGCGCTCGATCATCCGCTCCTGTAAAAAGCGCAGTACCTTGGCCTGCAGAGCCAATGGCATATCGCCAATTTCATCGAGAAATAGGGTGCCGCCCATCGCCTGTTCGATCTTGCCGATATTGCTCGTGCTGGCGCCGGTAAAGGAACCCTTTTCATAACCAAAGAGTTCACTCTCGATTAGATTTTCCGGTACGGCGGCGCAATTTATCGCCACAAAGGGTCGGTCGCGGTCAGCGCTTTGACTATGGATAGCACGTGCCAATACCTCCTTGCCGGTACCGCTTTCACCGAGCAGGGTGGCGGTGATTTTGCTTTGGGCAATCTTGTCGATCATCCGGCAGATATTGCGCATTTGGGGATTGGCAGTGATGAGTCCAGGTAAGGGTTCAGAGGCATCGAGCGATTGGCGGTTTTCCCATTCCAGTTGTGCCAGATGAAATGCCCGTTCGACAACGTGATCGAGTCGGTCGGTATCGAGCGGTTTTAAATAGAAATCAAAGGCGCCTAAGGAGATCGCCTTGAGCGCATTGCGATGTTCATCTTTACCAGTTAGCACGATAATTTTACTGCGCGGTGCAATGCTCAGGACCGCAGCGATGCAACGAAATCCCTCGCTGACGCCTTCGGCATCGGGTGGTAAACCCAGGTCCTGAATGATGACCCGCGGCTGGTATTGGCGCACGAGCGTCAGCGCTTCCTGGACGGTGCTCGCCGTTACCAGGGTGGTTGCGAGTCCATCAAAATGCCATTTAAATTGGCTCTGCAAGCCCTCGTCGTCTTCAATAATTAATAGCGTTCTGGCTGACAGGTCCATGTCTTGTTTCCTTTAGCTAAAGGTTATTTCGAAGCGCGTTCCCACACCCTCTGTGCTGTGTACCCTAAGACTAGCGCCGAGCTGCTCAAGATAGGACTTGGTCAGATAGGCACCAATGCCTAAGCCCTTGCCCGCCTTGGTGCTTGAAAAGGGTCGGAACAGCTCTTCATTGATGAACCTCTGACTCATACCCCGGCCGTTATCGGCGACCACCAGCAGACCACAGCCTTGGCGCAGTTGAGCGCTTATGGTCACCTGGCCATTCTGACCGGTAGCCTCTTGCGCATTGCGCACGAGGTTTTTGATAGCCAGGATTAGGCGCTGTTTATCCGCATTGATGGAGAAATTGTGCTTAACCCGCAAAATGGGCAAGGGATTGAAGCGCGCGCATTCCTCATAGAGCTGCGTGAGCAGAGTGCTAACTGAAAAGGCCGTGCGCTGTTCCTTAGCGGCCAGGTTGAATTTTTGTACCAGGCCCTGCATTCGGCCGATAGCATTTTCGACCGTCTTGATCATATCGTCGACAAAGGCAGGGTTGGCCTTATGGCGCTCGGCATTCTTGCCAAGCAATGCCAGCTGGGCGATGACATTATTGATATCGTGCATAATAAAGGCAGCTAGCCGGTGGTATGTCTCCAACTGCTTGGCGTCACTGATGATTTTTTCTTGCTGGTGGAGCACTATATGGCTGGCCATTTGGCTGCTGATATTGGTAAGCAAATCGCGGTCTTCAAAGGTGATCTCGGTTTGGCTTTTGGGCCGGTTTAGGATGGCAAAGCCGATCAGACGTTGTTGAATAATCAATGGTGCGACCAACCAAATGTCGGCATTGGCCTTGATCCAAGTCGGCAATAGGTGGTTGTGCTCAGCCATGCTTTGCGTGCCGGTGTGTGGTGCGTAAATCCAGGCTTTACTCAGCATGGTGCGGACAAAGGGTACGCTGGTCGGCAGTGCAGCCGGGGCATCGCTTAGGCATGGGCTTAGGGTCATTTCACGCAGTTCAGCGCCCTGGTCGATCCACAGTCCACCCGGCTCAGCGCGCATGGCGGTGCACAGGGTCAACAAGGCCTGCGCATAATAGTCGCCTTGCTGGTTGTGCAGCTCCGAGACCCGACGGTTGGCGTTGAGCCACTCTAGGCGGTAGTCGTACTTGAGCGCGAAAAAGTGTTTGCTAACGAAAACTTCAAAATGCTGCCGCAGGGTTCGCGAAATGATTAGGGTGAACAGTAATAGCAGAGCCATAACCAAGGCTAGGGTAAAGAGGTAGGTGGCGAGAAACCCGGGCCTGTCTAGATAGACGCTGCTCAGCGCGACCGCGCCGATTAACAAGATGGCTAGGATTAGCGTGGTGGAAAAAAAGGCCGCCGGGCGCGATACGGTAAACAGATAGTGGCCATCACCGCGTTCGTTGAACAGGAGCGCACCTATGGTCAGCGCCAAGGATACACTGAAGGCCAGCGCCGCCCTTGCTTGCCACAATGCGCTGGGAATGGCTTGGGTCACTAGGCTGTAGCCGTAAATGACTAGATCGAAGGCAAAGAGAAAGCTAAGACCCAGTCCGATGAGTTTCATCATGCGATGGCTATCGAGGTTGCGGACCAGCTGCTCGGTAAACACCAGGGCCAGGGTGGCCAATAGGAGCAGTACCAGACTCAGGGCCATGGCCGAGCTATTAGCGAAGAAGAGTAGGTAAAAACCAGCCCCCACAATAATCGATGTGACCGCGACCAGCCCGAACAACTTTGTCGGCCAGTTAGGCAGGGGCGCGCGTTTAACCAAGAGCAAAATGAGGCAGAGCAGCCAAAGGACAAAGCGCATCAGCTCGGCACTGAGGATCAGAGTCGTATTCGTCCGGGCCATCGTATAGCTAACAAAAAGTGTCAATGCCCAGCTAAATTGACCCACGACACCGACCAGTAAGAGGCGCTTCCACGGTTGCTGAAGAGCCTGCACCAGTAACAGGCCGAGCAGACAACCGGTGCTGACTAAGGCCGATAAAAATGCAGTTTGGGTGACCGAAAAATAATCCATTATTCCGTCTCAGCATAACCGACTGGCAGTTATGTCCATCCATGAATGAGCAGTTTTAGTATAGACAGAAGAATTTTAAAATGTAGGCTTTTATGCCCCCTTGGCGAAAACCTTTACACCCTGAAAAAATTTGTCGGCTTATTTTGCAATCGTTTTGGAGGGAAATACTCGAGCCAAATTTTACCGTTTTCTCGGTCTTGATGGTCGCCAAATTGGTCGCTCTAAAGAGGGCGATTCTACAACGTCATCAGGCTAGAGTACGGTATGGAAAATGCTATTTAGCGGTGGCAACGATAAAGTCACTGTAATTGCCATACTGATCGAACACCGCGACTGCAAACTCATACAGCTTGGCGTCGTCATCGGTAGTTAAACCATGTTGGACTTCATTGGCAACCAATATAATGGTTTGGAACGGACCGTCGGGTAACTTACGGTAGCGGATTTCATAACCACCAATTTCCGCCTCAGGCATCGGTTCGTTATTTGCTCGCGTCAGCGGTCGTGACCAATAGAGTTGCACCGATTTGGACACCTTTGCGGGACCCTTGTCGGGCGGCAGGTCGATACCCGGTGCCTGGTTTGATGGTCCACCCGGATCGGGACCATTAAGTTTGCCCAGCTCGCAGGCGGTTAAAAACAGGGCGAGTAGTAGCACGCTCCAACGCATGGAGGCTGTTCCTTTGTGATGAATTTTGCCGCAGTGTGGCGATTTGAGAAATTAATACTGAGAACCTCATCACTTATTTACTGTTTTGCTGATTTTTTACGCTTTCAGAAGATGGGTGGCTTTATCTTTTTGACGCCTGTCGCCGCGATCCGGGATCGACGCGACAGGCGAAAGAGGTCTAGGCGGCACGCAACCTAACCCCATGACGTCGAGCGAGGCCGTGAATTCAATCGATCTTGGCGGTAACGAAGTCGCTGTAGAGGCCATCCAAATCAAATGCGGCCACCTCAAAGGTCATCTGCTCAGGCTGTTCGATGTCAAAAAAACTGTGTTGATCGATACTCGCATCGGTGATGACAAGATGGTGATAGCCGAGGTCATCGGCGCTCTTATAGCGAATTTCGTAACCGCCTAGTTCGGTTGCAGCCATCAGCTCACCATTGCCGCGTTCTAGCGGGACTGACCAGTACAGCGTTGCAGCTGAGGCTTGATCTGGTAATGGCTCTGGCGTAGGTGCTGGTGCTGGT
>NZ_CEYAVF010000013.1:17221-45138 GCF_982785585.1 Reinekea sp.
CGTTGCAGCTGAGGCTTGATCTGGTAATGGCTCTGGCGTAGGTGCTGGTGCTGGTGCTGGTTCCGGTGTAGGTGTAGGTGTAGGTGTAGGTGTAGGTTGAGGCTCCGGATCTGGCATCGGGTCTGGTGTGGGCTCTGGCTCTGGCTCTGGCTCTGGCTCTGGGGCGGGCAGCGGTTCTGGCTCGGGTGTCGGCGCAGGTTCCGGGAGCGGTGCCGGATCATCGATGATCGGATCCTCGCTGCTGCCAGAGTCCAGAGGAGTGATTTCTATTTGGCACCCCGCCAAGAGCAGGGTAAGCAAGGCTGGGGTTAAAAAATGGCGTGTGATCATATCGAATACCTTCTGCGTTGAGCGATAGAGCGCATTCTAGAAGGTGTTCAATTTTAAGAGTGTGATCGGGTTCTTGTCGTTCTCTTTGTTGCAAATAGGACTTATCAAGTCAATTTAATGACGGTATTGGGCTATTTAAAAGATACTTTTCCGGCGCTTCCGGAAAAAGTATTATTAAAACGGCATTAAGCGAACTGGTTAACAGACTTTTGACGCGATATGGCTGATATTTTGTATGATTTTTGGCACTAAGTAATTTTTGTGCTCAGAACAACCAGATTCGCGCTAAGGATAGTCCCCCTAGGAGGGGCTCTGGATTAAATTGTCATATAAATATTGACAACCAGTCGCTTGCGCTGAGCGCCCACATGCATAGAATGAGCGCCACTTTATAGTTTTTGATGCCCAGAAGAGGAAAATGAAATGGATGTCAGTGTCGTTGTGTTAGCTGCCGGTCAAGGCTCTCGGATGAAATCTAGCCAGCCTAAGGTGTTGCATTGCCTAGCCGGCCAACCTTTGGCCGCCCATGTTGTAAAGGTGGCACGTCAATTTACTTCTGACATCAGCTTGGTAATTGGTCATGGCGCCGACCAGGTGCGCCAGTTCTTCGCCGAGCAACCGCTTAAGTTTTGCGTACAGAGTGAGCAGTTGGGTACCGGTCATGCCGTCAGTCAGGCACTGCCTCTGTTACCCAAAGAGGGCGCCGTGCTGATCCTCTATGGGGATGTGCCCTTAACCCGTGCCGAGACTCTGCAGCGATTAATCGAGCAGGTTTCAGATACCAGCATGGGCCTGCTGACCGTTAAGCTTGATGATCCGAGCGGGTATGGGCGCATCGTGCGCGACGCCGCCGGCCGGGTAACGTCGATTGTTGAACATAAGGACGCCTCCACCGAGCAGTTGACGATCAATGAAATTAACAGCGGTATTATTGCCGTACCAGCCTGGGCACTGCATGAGTGGCTACCGACCCTGTCGAATCAGAATGCCCAAGGTGAATACTATCTAACCGACCTGATTGAAATTGCCGTCAGCAAGGGTGTGGCGGTCAATACGGTTCACCCAACCGATGCAGAAGAAACGCTCGGCGTGAACAATCGGGTGCAATTGGCGCAGCTGGAACGCTGGCATCAACAGCAGATTGCCACCGAGCTAATGACCCAGGGTGTGACCCTGATGGATCCGAGCCGGATTGATGTGCGCGGTACCCTGAGCGCGGGCCAAGACTGCCTGATCGATGTGAACTGCGTCTTCGAAGGCACGGTGACCTTGGCGGACAATGTCTCCATCGGCCCCAACTGTGTGCTGCGCAATGCCACCATCGGGGCTGGCAGCGTGATCGAGGCGAATACCTTGATCGATGGCGCCAGCGTGGGGGCCTCGGCCCAGGTCGGTCCCTTTGCTCGCCTGCGACCCGGCACCCAATTGGCCGATAACACTAAGGTCGGTAACTTTGTTGAAACCAAGAAAGCGATTATTGGCGTTGGCAGTAAGGTCAATCATCTGAGCTATATAGGCGATACGGTGATCGGCAGCGGTTCGAATATCGGCGCCGGCACGATCAGCTGTAATTACGATGGGGTGAACAAATACGCCACCACGATTGGCAACAATGCCTTCGTCGGTTCCAATTCCACGCTGGTGGCGCCGGTCACCATTAGTGACGGTGCGTTCGTCGGCGCCGGGTCGGTGATTACCAAAACGGCCCCAGCCGACCAGTTGACAATAGGTCGGGCGCGCCAGATCACGGTCGCCAAATGGCAGAAGCCGGTTAAAAAATAACGCTCGGCCGACTAGGGGCCGAACAGGAACAGTAACCTTTTATACGGTATGGCACACGCAGGCAGCGCATCTGCTTAGCAGGAGATGCATTTGGCTTGCTGTATGTGCCATGCGTTAAATTATTAAACAAAATGTAACAGGAAAAAATTTATGTGTGGAATCGTTGGTGCAGTTGCGCAGCGAGATGTCGCTGATATCTTGGTTGAAGGCTTACGTCGCTTGGAATACCGCGGTTATGATTCCGCCGGGGTTGCCATTATCGATGGCGAGCGCTTGAATCGTGTGCGCCGCGTAGGCAAGGTCAATGAGTTGTCAATGGCCTTGAGCGCTGAGCCCCTAGCCGGTGGTACCGGCATTGCCCATACCCGCTGGGCCACGCACGGTGTGCCCAATGAGCAAAATGCCCACCCCCATATGTCCGGTGAACATATTGCCGTGGTCCATAATGGCATTATTGAAAATCATGCCAAGCTGCGTGCGCGTCTGCAAGGCGAAGGCTTTGTTTTCACCTCCGATACCGATACCGAAGTGATCGGGCACCTGATTGAGTTGGAACTGCGCACGTCCGACTCGTTGCTCGAAGCGGTGCAAAAAACCCGCAAGCAACTCGAAGGTGCCTACGGTGCGGTGGTGATCGATCGTCGCGATCCAAGCCGCTTGGTGGTTGCTCGTTCCGGCTCACCCTTGGTGATCGGCCTAGGTCTGGGCGAAAACTTTATCGCCTCGGACCAGCTTGCCTTGTTACCGGTGACACAAAACTTTATCTATTTGGAAGAGGGCGATGTTGCCGAAGTGACCCGCCGTTCGGTGCAGATCTTTGATCTCAACGACCAGAGCGTCGAGCGCGAAGCCATGGTCAGCGACCTGACCCATGAAGCGGGCGATAAAGGCCAGTACAAGCACTTTATGATGAAGGAAATACACGAGCAACCGACGGCGATACTGAGCACATTGGAAGGTCGTATTACCGAGACCCATGTGGTCACCGAAGCCTTTGGCGTTGGCGCCAATGAATTGTTGGCGGGTATTGAAAACGTTCAGATCGTGGCCTGCGGTACCTCATACAATTCGGGTATGGTCGCGCGCTATTGGTTCGAAGAGATAGCTGGCGTCTCATGCCAGGTTGAGATTGCGTCGGAATTTCGCTATCGCACCTCGGTGGTGCCGAAGAATTCACTCTTTATTACCCTGTCCCAATCGGGTGAAACCGCTGATACCTTGGCCGCCTTAATGCAGGCCAAAACGCAGGGTTACAAAGCCACGCTGAGCATCTGTAATGTGCCCGGCTCAAGTCTGGTGCGCGAATCCGACCTGGCCTTTATGATGCGTGCTGGCGCCGAAATTGGCGTCGCCTCGACCAAGGCCTTTACCGTCCAGCTGGTCGGTCTAATGTTGCTGGTATTGAGTGTCGCCAAACACCGCGGCATGGAGCAGCAGCGTATTACCGAGATTGTCACCGGCCTGCGCGCCTTACCCGCTCAGATCCAGCAGATGTTGTCGCTGAAAAGCACCATCGCGGCATTAGCCGAAGACTTTGCCGACAAGCACAATGCTCTGTTTCTGGGCCGGGGAACCCAGTACCCGATCGCCATGGAAGGCGCGCTAAAGCTCAAAGAGATCAGCTATATTCACGCCGAAGCCTATGCTGCCGGTGAACTCAAGCACGGCCCGCTGGCATTAATCGATGCCGATATGCCGGTGGTTGTGGTCGCGCCCAATAACGAGCTGTTAGAGAAGCTGCGCAGCAATATGGAAGAAGTTCGCGCGCGCGGCGGCCAACTCTATGTCTTCGCCGACAAATTGGCCCATTTCGAAGCTGGAGAGGGGTTGAAGTTGATCGAGCTGGAGCATATCGATGACGTGCTGGCGCCGATCCTCTACACCGTGCCGCTGCAATTGCTCAGCTACTATGTGGCCCTGATCAAAGGTACGGATATCGATCAGCCGCGTAATTTGGCGAAGTCGGTTACGGTAGAGTAAACAGGTGCCCTCTGGGTCTAGCCTGACGTGGTCAGTATTACTTGACTACGTCAGGCTAGACCGCAACTCGCAGGTTGCCAAAAGCAAAATAGTTGGCAAGAAGCCAGATTCAAGTATCAAACCAGGCCACTTAAAATAACCGATCACTTTGCTCATCAGCTCGAAAACAAAATCCAATCCAATCCCTAAGTATGCACAATAATCGATTCGACAGCAGTGACACGAACTGAGGTAGGTAGGATTATAGATGTTAGGGCATTATGACTATGTTCGGCAGTATTCCAAATTATTTTGGTCATGTGTCAAAATAGCCCGATATGAGTCATTTTAGCGCCTGACTAGCCGCCGTTGTTCTCTGAGTGAACTTGGCTGTGAATAGAGGTTACTGTCAATAAAAGTAAGACCACCTGTGCCATTATGCAAATGGGTTGGTTTTATTTTGGTAAATTTGAGAAAGTGATATGCGGTTCGAAAGTTCTTTGCTTTTTTTAATGTGGTTAACCATTTCATCAATGGCTTTGTCAGTTTCATCATCTAATATGTATTTACATATGTTGAAATGCTCACGATAGGTGTCGTCGACACTTTTTTGATCTGGCCATCCTTGGTAGCGTACGACTCGAATTCGATCATTAATATCCCGTAAGTAGTCTGGCAACACTTTATTACCTGTGATATCGGCCAAGTTGATATGAAAGATTTCTTCTGCTTCTTTAAGTTGGGTCGACGTTTGGCTGCCGTAAAAATATTCATCAGGTTGCCACTGTTCTAAAAGAGTTCTAATTGCTCCCTTATGGACTAAGTTGCCAGCAAGACGAACGGCAAATATCTCTAATTCAAGCCGAATGTCGTAATAGTCACTGATCCTTTCTAAATCGATATTCCGGACGAAACAGCCTTGCTTAGCGCGGACAAAAACGTGGCCTTCGGTTTCCAATCGTTGAAGTGCAGCGCGAATAGGTGTGCGGCTGGTAGTAAAATAATCAGCTAATTGACTTTCGGTTAAACGATAGCCAGGCGGTATATCAAAATTGGTAATCATGGTGAGTAACTTCTGATAAATCGTAATTACGGTAGTTTTCTTTGTAGTCATAGAGCCCTTCTTAAGCACTTAGATAGTGCATTGACAGTCTTACTTGTGCACTGAATTATGGCACGCGACTGTACTATTCAATCTAAACCAAATTCTAGCATACAACGTTGTATACAACAGAGGTAAAATAATTAACCATATTAATCAATGGGTTATATTAATATCTGGCTTCAATTCTCTCGTCATAAAGCTAATTGGCACAGGATGTGCCATTGACTAATTAGAACCTAACAATGACGGGAGTCACACAATGATAGACACAAAACAGAAAGCTGGCGTTAACGTAAGCCGACGGACACTTATTAAAGGCGCAGGGGCGGGTGCCGTTGTCGCTGCATCAAGTTTGAGTCCAGTGGCATTTAGTGAAGAAAAAACCGTTAACATGGGTTTTATTTATGTCGGGCCAAAAGACGATTACGGTTACAACCAAGCCCATTATGAAGGTAAGTCGGGTGTGGCTGAATTAAGCTGGGTTAAGGCCTTTGATGAAGAACAAGTTGCAGAAACTATTGAAGTCCAAAAATCTATGGAAAGTATGATTCAATTGGATGGTGCTCAAATATTGTTCCCAACTTCATTTGGATATTTTGATCCTCACATCCTAAAAATTGCCCCGAAATATCCAGATGTAATGTTCCTGCATTGCGGCGGTTTATATGATGATAGCAAGCATCCTGAAAATGTAGGCAGTTACTTTGGTTACATCGACGAGGCGGTCTATTTGTCAGGTATAGTTGCCGGTCATATGAGTAAAACAGGTAAACTTGGCTTTGTTGCTGCGATTCCTATCCCGCAGGTTTTGCGAAACATTAATGCTTTTACCCTAGGCGCTCAAAGTGTAAATCCAGCTATAACCACCAATGTTGTATTTACCGGTGGTTGGGCCAACCCAGTGAAAGAAGCAGAAGCTGCAACAAGTATGATCGATCAGGGTATTGATGTACTAACTTGTCATGTGGATAGCCCGAAAGTCGTTGTCGAAACGGCCGAAAAACGCGGAGTATATTCGTGTGGCTATCATACGAATAACCTTGCATTGGCGCCTAAAGGCTTTTTAACAGGTGCCGAGTGGAACTGGAGCAGCGTTTATGCTATGTACGCTGAAAAAATCATTAAGGGTGAGAAAATACCTAACCTGGTTCGGGGTGGTTTAAAAGAGGGTATTGTTAAATCGTCCTCATATGGACCTTCAGTAACGGCGGCCGCAAAGGCTGATGCAGAAGCTGCAAAAGCGCAACTGGTCGCAGGTGGCTTCTCTATCTTCAAAGGACCAATAAAAGATAATAAGGGAAATGAGGTAATTCCAGCTGGAAAAGCCTATCAACAAACCGACATTACCTTGGAAAGTATGGATTGGATGGTTGCGGGTGTTATTGGCTAACGCAGCCATAATTCCAAAATGACGAGCCCGATACATTCGGCGTTCGTCATTTCCAGTCGCCTTTCGAGACACTCTCAATGCAAAAAACTCTAGAACCAATAATCGTTACAGCAGTCGCTTTGTTGTTTTCAGTGTTGCTTATCGCATTATTTATAACCAGCACCGGTAACGATCCTATTGCTGTTTTTAAAACCATTTACAAAGGTTCATTTGGTAGTTGGTTTTCTGTTCAAAATACACTGGTTCGTGCGGCCCCATTATTGTTAACGGCACTCTGTACCGCGATTCCGGCAAGGGCGGGCTTGGTGATCATTGGTGGTGAAGGAGCGATGGTCATTGGTGGGTTATTTTCAGCAATTACCGGAATTTCGTTATCTGGAAATTCACCCATATTCATCTTGACGGCAATGATGCTTAGCGGTGCAATGAGTGGTGGGCTGTGGATCGCCCTTGCCGGTTTCCTGAATTATTACCGCGGTGTTAATGAGACTATTTCATCCCTACTGCTAAATTATATTGCTATTGCGATACTAAATTTTTTAGTTTTTGGAATGCTGAAAGATCCAGAAACTCTAAATAAACCAAGTAGCTTTCACATTGGTGAAGCCAATATGCTGGGTGTGATTGGTGAAAGCTCTATCCACTGGGGTATCGTGTTTGGTATTTTATTGTGTCTACTACTTTGGTTTGTGTCACTTCGTACGACCTTTGGTTTCTCTGTGTCTATTGTCGGCGGTAACCCAAGAGCAGCCAAATTAGCCGGTATATCGGTTGGCAAAATGATCGTGATTAGTTGTTTTATTGGCGGCGCTTGTGCCGGTCTGGCCGGGGTTATTGAAGTGGCTGCCGTGCATGGTCGAGCCAATGGTTCACTTAACTCCGGTTACGGCTATGCCGGTATTTTAGTAGCCTTTCTAGCGAGACATAACCCATTAGCAATTATCCCATTTGCTGTTTTGATGGGCGGCATACAAGCCGCGGGTGGTCTGCTGCAGCGCCGACATGGCTTACCTGATGCGTCAGTTGAGGTTATCCAGGGCATGATGTTCGTGGTGATACTTGGCAGTGAAGCACTCTATGGTCGAATGCCTTTCTTTAAAAATAAATCAATAGGGGTTTCTGTATGACAACCGATATTGGCCTATGGGGAGTTCTGATAGCAGTGCTCGGTGGGGCGGTACGAGTCGGTACACCGTTCTTATTTGTGAGTTTAGGTGAATGTTTAACTGAACGCAGCGGGCGCATTAACTTAGGTCTAGAAGGTAATTTGGTTATGGGAGCGATGGTGGCCTATGCCGTTTCCTATTACAGTGAATCGCCATTTTTAGGTGTAATTGCCGCGGCAGGAAGCGGGGTCGTGCTTGGTTTTTTGCATGCTTTTTTATGTCAAAACAAAAGGGTAAGTCATATTGCAGTTGGTATAGCACTGATGATTTTTGCTACAGGTTTGGCATTCTTTTTTGGTAAGGCATTTATTCAACCGACAGCACCTCGTTTGCCAGCAGTATCCCTAGGTTTGTGGAGTGACTCTCCAATCATTCAGGCCGCTATGGAAATCAATGTACTTTTTTTTATAGGTATAGCCATAGTACCTGTTTTGTATTTTGTATTGAAAAATACCCGCTGGGGATTGATGGTTCGAGTCGCTGGTGAAAGTGACAGTGCGGCACGAGCGTTAGGCTTCGACAGTCGTAAAATTCGTTGGGCAAGTACGATGATTGGGGGCGCGATGGCCAGCATCGGAGGCGCGTATTTATCGTTATATTACCCTGGCAGTTGGAACGAAGGTCTTTCTAGTGGACAAGGGTTAATGGCTGTCGCTTTGGTTATTTTCGCCCGTTGGAACCCGATCTATTGTTTTTTCGCGAGTTTACTCTTTGGTGCGGCTGCGGCCCTCGGCCCGTCACTTCAGGCCGTTGGAATTACCTGGGGCTATTACCTATTTAACGCGGCACCATATTTTTTAACGTTAATAATATTAGTGCTATCTTCATCGGCTGACAAAACCCTTGAGGGCATGCCGGGTGAATTCACTCGCTAAGGATTAATTATGAGCACAACTGTTAATTCACAACCCTATCTTTGGCCTTTCGATGGTCAGCTAAATACGCAAAATACCGCGTTAGTTATAATAGATATGCAAACTGATTTCTGCGGTAAAGGTGGGTATGTTGATGCAATGGGTTACGACTTAAGTTTAACTCAGGCGCCAATTAAGCCTATTAAAAAACTATTGGAAAAAGCGCGCTCAATGCGGATGCCAATTATTCATACTCGAGAAGGTCATCGCGCCGATCTTTCCGATCTGCCCAAAAACAAGCGCTGGCGGAGTCAGCAAATTGGAGCAGGCATTGGCGACGCAGGTCCCATGGGGCGAATATTGGTTCGGGGCCAACCAGGGTGGGATATTATCGAACAACTCTACCCAATGAAGGGTGAGATCATAATTGATAAACCGGGAAAAGGGTCATTTTATGCAACTGACCTGGACATGATCTTACGCCTACAGGGCATCCGAAATCTAATTCTCACCGGAATCACTACAGACGTATGCGTCAGCACAACTATGCGCGAAGCTAACGACCGCGGTTATGAATGTGTTGTGGTGAGCGATTGCTGTGGTGCAACGGATAACGCTAATCATCTAGCCGCATTGCACATGGTGACCATGCAAGGTGGCGTGTTTGGGGCAGTTGCTGATTCGAAATCAGTCTTAACCACACTGGATCAAATCACCTAGGCCAAGACCATGACTATGACTGATAATACCGTTGATTACATAGCAGCTGCCGATAATTCATCAGAAGGTAATGAAATTGCCGATGATAAGTACTTTGCCACCTCAGACAACACTGAGCAGCAAGAAAAACATAACATTTCAACCAATGACTCGATTCTTGAGGCGTTAAATATCAGCAAGCGCTTCGGAGACACCATTGCGCTAAAAAATGTTACATTGCGCTTGCGCAGAGGAACCGTTCATTCTTTGTTAGGTGAAAATGGTGCCGGTAAAAGTACCCTAGTGAAGTGCATAATGGGTTATTACCAACCTGATGAGGGCCAAATTACAGTTGCCGGCCAAGAGGCTGAGATTAGCCGACCGCAACAAGCTGCATTGGCTGGGATTGGTATGGTTTATCAACATTTTACGGTCATTGACAATATGACGGTTCTAGAGAATATTGTATTGGCTCGACCAATCATACCGCGCTGGGTTAACTGGAGAAATGAAGCAGAGTTAATTACCAATAAACTAAAAGATTTGCCTTTTAGTTTTGATTTAAAGCAAAAAGTATCAAGCTTATCTGCGGGTGAGAAGCAAAAGTTGGAGATTACGAAACAGCTTCTACTCGATACAAAAATACTAATTTTAGATGAACCAACATCGGTTTTAACACCCCAGGAAGCAGATTTTGTTCTAACCGAGTTAAAAAGAATGGCCAATAAGCTTGGCTTAACTGTGCTAATGATAACTCACAAGTTCCGCGAAGTTATGCAGTACTCAGACGATGTCACCGTGTTGCGAAAAGGCCAGTTCGTTGGCAGTTGTTCAGTAACAAAAACAACACCATTATTGCTTTCTGAGATGATGATGGGTGAAAAAATGACAGTAAAGCCACTGCAACGCAAGGCATGGCCGAATGTTTCTAACAAAAGCTTTAGTGTTGAAAAGTTAAGTATTAACAACGATCGTGGTTTGCTCGCTGTGAAAAATATTGATTTGACCGTCTTGGCAGGTGAGATCGTTGGAATTGCCGGAATTTCAGGAAATGGACAAAGTGAACTTGTTTCCGGTATAAGCGGACAACGAGCAATCAAGAGTGGTTCATTGGCAGTAGATGGGAAACCTTTTTCACCCACTCGAAAAAACTTACAAGCCGCGAAGGTTTTTTGTTTACCTGAGGAACCTTTGCGTAACGCTTGTGTGCCAAACTTAAGTGTTGCGGAGAATATGGCGCTGAGAAATTTTGATTTGACCTCAATGAGTTCAGGCTTCGGTATTTTAAGTTTTAGTAAAATCATCCAGCAAGCTAAATCATTAATTCTTAAATTTAATGTCAAAACACCCTCGGCATTTGAACCCATTGGGAACCTCTCTGGTGGTAACATTCAACGAGCCGTTTTAGCACGAGAGCTTTCTAACTCAGTAGACGTTTTAATAGTTGCAAATCCTTGTTTTGGTCTAGATTTTAGTTCCATAGCCTACATACGACAGCAAATTATGCTGGCCCGTAACGACGGAGCGGCGGTTCTATTGGTCTCGGAAGATCTCGAGGAGGTCATGCAAATGAGCGATCGTTTTTTTGTAATGTCAAACGGGGAGTTCATAATGGAATCTACACCAGAAAATGCAGATCTGGTATCTATAGGCCAGGCCATGGCTGGACATATGCAAAGGAACGCACCCAGAGGAGAGCACAACTATGAACAAGCCACTTGACGGTGAATTTGTTGCCGCAAAGCCTTACCCGTATCCGTTATCAATAAATAAACCCTGTTTGATAATTATTGATATGCAAAAAGATTTTTTGGAACCCGGTGGATTTGGCGAAAGTCTAGGCAACGATGTCAGCCTATTACGGTCCGTTATTGATCCGCTTAAAGCGCTGCTTAAACATTGCCGGAGCTTAGGAGTTCCTGTGGTTCATACTCGTGAGGGACATAAATCAGATATGTCAGATTGCCCGCCAGCAAAATTAAACCGGGGGAACACTAACTTAAAAATTGGCACCACAGGACCAATGGGTAGAATCTTAATTAATGATTCTGCGGGTAACCAAATAATTGACGAGTTAAGGCCGATAGAAGGAGAATTGGAATTACTTAAACCTGGCAAGGGAGCTTTTTATAATACTCAACTTGCAAGTCACTTAAAAACACTCGGTTGCACTCATTTACTTGTCGCTGGCGTAACTACTGAAGTCTGTGTGCAAACGACAATGCGCGAGGCAAACGATCGAGGTTTTGAATGTTTGTTATTGGAAGACTGTACAGAAAGTTACTTTCCGGAATTTAAACGTAGCACGATAGAAATGATCACCGCACAAGGTGGTATTGTTGGGTGGAGCACCGATAGTGTGACACTTCGTGAGGCCTTGGAGCGTTGTTATGGATGAAATGTTTAAAAGAATAGCTGTCCACGATTTGTTGGATCTTGAAAAAACGCTTAAACAGCGAAGGTGGCAAGAGCTACGACCAAGAGTTCATGTTTCCTATTTTTATCGGGAAAATGATGACGGCATGAGTGCAGCGCTGCTTCATTATGAAGCCGATGCCCGTGTAGCGGCGCATGAACATATAGGTTACGAGAATATTTTTATTTTGCACGGCTCACAACAGGATGCAAATGGAATTTACAAAAAGGGGAGCTTGTTGATTCACAGTAAGGACACTATTCATGATGTATATTCAAAAGACGGTTGTTTAGCCTTGGCAATTTGGCAAAATCCAGTACAGTTTATATAGTTAAAATCTGATGGTAAGTTTAGGGTTGCGTGTTGATAAATCCCGAATTCTCTTTCATCAAGACTTTAGGGGGCTATTTAATTTAAGTTCTGTAAGTGTAAATTAAAGTGTAATATGATAAATAATTAAAATTAGACGCTAGAACATTGATCAGTCTTGTTGCTCAGTTATGTTTAGGTGGGCAGGAATTACCTAAAGATCTATAGCTATTCCACTAATTGAAAATATTATGTCTAGTTTAAATTCGCAGCTGATGGTGACCATGACTGCTACGATAAAAAAGTGACGGGAAACAGCAGGACTTTAGGGCTAAGTTTAAATAACGGGGTTCGCAATTTGGATGCATTGTGCTGAAAACCCCGTTTTATATTTATAATAAATAATATGGCGGCATTTGGGTTTAGGGTTATAAGTGGTTGAGGCTTAATATGCCAATATTTGTACATCAGTTAGCCATTATATTTTCGTTTGGATTTTGGGAAGCCACAGCTAGTGCCATCAACTACCTTTATGTCATTTTCCCATGGCAAACAATACTCACCGGCCATTAGATCTCGCATAAATTGATAAGGGCAATCTTTTGCTCCCCCGTCAATGGCAACGTAACCTCGATGCCCTAACTGATAGATATTGTTTTCGACACCCCAATTAATCCTCGCCTCATGAATCAGGTCAGGTCGTATTTCCGCAGAAATGATCTCATTAGAACGACCATTACTACTGTAAGCTAATATGGTTCCGTCGAAATTAACAATCATACCTTCACCCATGGAATCAAATGAACCATCGCTGCCACTCATACATACATTGGCTGTCGCCATCAAATTACAGAAAGAATTGCTTTGGTTCGTGAAACGCCATGCTTCTCGTATTGGAGCGGTGTATCCTGCCGTGCGTAACATGATGTCAGCACCCTTGTAGGCGCATTCTCTGGCCATTTCTGGAAACATTCCATCGTGGCAAATAATAAGGGCCAATGTGCTCCCGTTGGGGCCGGGACAAACGGGTACGCCAACGTTCCCAGGTTCCCAAGGTTCCACCGGTGTCCATGGGTGCATCTTGCGGTAATTTAGTTTTATCTCCCCAAAGTTGTCGATTATTAAACCGGTATTATAAGGGTTGCCATCTGGGTTAATTTCCATTATTGAAAAACAGCCCCAAATATTATTATCGATACAGGCTTGTTGGAAAGACCGGACTTCTGGCCCATCAACCGCGCACATAATATCAGAGTTGGTCGCCATGCTGAGTCCATGCAAGGAATACTCTGGAAAAACCACAAGGTCACAGCCAGCTAAATTTCGACGTGCCTTGGCCACCATTGACACTATAATAGCCGCCTGCGCGGTAAGCTGTTTTTTTGTTTCGACAACGGGCAATTGTAATTGAACGACACTTACAATAACGCCGTTAGGACTTTTGTTTAATCCACTCAGACCAGACATATCACACTCCCATTTTGAATACTAATCGCATAATTTTGATCCTGGATGGTCTTTCAATATCATGAAGCCAATTGTGGAATTGCCGCGAGCAGTGTCTTAGTGAATAGATGTTTTGGCTTGCTCATCACTTCTGCGGTTTCTCCGGATTCGACAATCTTACCAGATTGCATAACCAGTATTCTTTGACTTAACATACGAACTACGTTCAAGTCATGGCTAACAAATAGATAGCTTAAGTTATGCTCGCGCCTTAAATGTTCTAACAATTGCAACACGATTGCTTGAACAGATACATCTAAAGCAGATGTTGGTTCATCTAGAATAAGTAACTTTGGGTTTAAGGCGATGGCACGCGCTATACCAACACGAGCTTTTTGACCGCCGCTGAGTTGATGTGGTAATCGATAGATGAGCTCCAAGGGGAGTCCAACTTTTTCGGCTAGTTGATAGACTTGGTCTTTTAGATTAGCTTTGTTAAAGTCTTTTTGTAGCCGTAGAATCGGCTCGGAAATCAACTGAAAAGCACTGTGACGTGGGTTAAGTGAACCTGTAGGGTCTTGGAAAACCATTTGAATATCTTTCCTGCGTGGACTCCGTATAAAGTCACGATCCGAAACCTGACCAATATCCTCCCCAAGAAAAAGAATCCGACCTTCACTGGGTTGCTCCAAGCGCGCAATTAACCTTGATGTTGTTGACTTTCCGCAGCCAGATTCCCCTACCAAGCCAACGCATTCGCCCTGGTAAATTGTAAAGTTAACGCCGTCAACTGCATTGAAGGTATTACCTTGGGATTTGAATCCGCCTTGACTCTTTAGTATGTAGGTTTTGACAAGGCCTTCAACCTTCAGTAATTCTTTTTTCTCTACGTCAACAGCAGGCTTCGACAGTTCCACAGGAACTGTTGGCGTTAGGTGTTCAACTTTACTACTGATTCCCGGCGTTGCAGCAAGCAGTTTTTTTGTGTAACTATGTTGAGGTGATGTGAATAGACTGTGATCATCACAGGCTTCAACAACCTGGCCTTTCTCCATGACCACAAATTTATCGCAATATTGATATGCCATACCCAGGTCGTGAGTAATCAATATTACGGCCAAGTTTCGGTGTTTGACCAGACCCATAATTAAATCCATGATCGATTTCTGTGTGGTAACATCCAGGCCAGTTGTTGGTTCATCTGCAATCAACAAACGGGAGTTGCAGGCCAAAGCGAGAGCGATCATAACTCTCTGGCACATGCCACCGCTAAGCTCAAAAGGGTAGGCATTGGTTACGCGTTTAGTGTCTTGTATCTCGACCTTATGCAACAGTTCAATGACCTTTCGGGGGGCAGTTTGACTAGTCGCTTGGGCATGTTGGCGTAACATATCAGACAGTTGATCGCCGACTTTACGGATAGGATTCAGAGTGGACATTGGGTTTTGAAAGATCATGGCGATTTCACGACCCCGAATATCTTTCAGTAAGCTTGCACTAGGATTTTCGAGATTCATACCATCAAAAGTGATACTCCCCTTTGCAATTTTGCCGTTATTGCCGAGAAGATTAAGAATACTGTAGGCTGTAACTGACTTGCCACTGCCGCTTTCGCCGACAATTGCGATCACTTCTCCCTTATTTAAGTTAATATTAATATCATCTATTGCGTGAACCACACCGCGTCGAGTTGCGAAGTCCACGGCAAGATTTTTTATCTGTAAGAAGGGTTTAGCCATAAAACTATGTCCTTTTCTGGGGGTCCACGAGGTCACGGAGGGCATCGCCCAGTAAGTTGAAGCAGAACACTGCAAGCATTAAAATTAAGCCTGGAAATAATACCAGCCACCATTCTCCAGAAATGATGTAATTGGCTCCTTCGGCAACCATAATTCCCCATTCAGCTACTGGTGGTCGCACCCCTAAACCAATAAAGGACAAACCAGCGGCATTTAGAATTGCCCAGCCCATGTTTAGGGACATTTGTACCATTAACGCAGGTAGGCAATTTGGGAAAATATGAAATACTAAGGTCCGCAGGTGTGTATTCCCCGACAATAGTGCGGCCTGAACATACTGGTGGTTCCGTTGGATCGTCACCTCGGCACGTGCAACCCGAATAAAAAACGGAATATTGATCAATGCTGTTGCGTATATGACATTAGTTAACGAGTTACCAAGAACAGCAACAATGCCCATTGCTAAGACAAACAACGGAAAGGCCAGTATGGTGTCTGCTATTCTGCCGATAATTCGGTCGTACCACCCTCCAAAATAGCCCGCAAGACACCCTAACGATGTGCCTACCAGCGCGCTTATTGATACAGCAGAAAGTGCTATCCAAAGGTCTAAGCGAGTGGCAACCACAACCCGAGAAAAAACATCCCTACCGAGGTGGTCCGTGCCGAAAAGGTGTAAAAATGAGGGTGCCTGTAAAGCAATTGATGTGTCACTGGCGATTGGGTCAAATGGCACCCAAAATGGTCCCGTTATCCCAACCAATATGAAAATCAGAAACAATACTATAGAAAACATTGATATCGGATTTTGACTAAGGATATACCATGTCTGCTGTCGCCAATCGTGTTGTTCTGATGTTGCGCTATTTTGGCTATGTTGGCTAAGTTCTGGATCTAGCTTAGTGTCGGTATTTCTCACCATATTTTTGTTCAACAAAAGATCACCCATCAATGCTAACCCTCGGATCAACCAGCGTATACAAAATGTCAATTACCAAGTTCAATACAACAAACATAACAGCCATAACCAAAATAAAACCTTGCACTGCTGCAAAGTCAGAGGCTACGAGTGCATCCACAGCAAAGGAACCTATACCTGGCCAAGAGAACACCTTTTCAACTAAAACGTTTGCGCCTAGCAAGTACGAAAAAACAAGACCCATGATTGTTAGTAACGGTAACATTGCGTTGCGTAAGGCATATACAAAAATTATTTTCCGCCGACCAATTCCATTCGCTGTTGCGGCCTTGACATATTCACTACCCATCGCGGTTAACATGGCCGAACGGGTCATTCGCGCTATAGGTGCGAGGGCAAATATAGCCAGAGTAATGGCCGGCAATATCAGCTGTTTTGCAGCTGCGGCTGCTGTTTCAAAGTCACCATTTATCATTGCGTCAATGGTATAAAAACCAGTAACTTTTGGTGGTGATAAATAAAAGAAGTCTAGACGACCAATAGGTGAGGGCGCCCAGCCAAGTAAATAGTAAAAAACAAAAACTAGTAAAAGACCGCTGAAAAAAATAGGCGTAGATGCGCCGGCGGTTACAAATATACGACACAGATGGTCGATCCAGGTATTTGGATTCACAGCAGCGAGAATGCCTAAGGGAATGGCCGCCATTAAAGCTAACGCGAGTCCCGTCAAAGTCAATTCCAATGACGCTGGAAAACGAGCAGATAATTCACTGGCAACCGATTGGCCAGTGTTTAGAGAAACGCCAAGATTACCCTGTGTAAGGTTCTTGCAGTAGACTATAAATTGATGAAATATACTTTTATCTAAGCCTAACTGCTCACGAATTTGAGCAATGGACTCTTCATCTGCGGTAATGCCTGCAAAATAAACTGCAGGATCACCAGGCAGGGAACGGGTTAGTACAAAGGCGACAACTATGACGCCAATTAAAGATGGCACTGCTAACAATATCCGCTGCCCTATCATTTTTAGCTTCAGAAAAAACACTATTATTACCACAAATTAAGTAGGCCACTCTGTTGTTCGTGGCAAACACTAAATTAACGAAGAAAAGATCTCGGACCAGGTGTGAATTGGTGCGAGATCTTACTTAATAAACTTTAGCCCTTTATAATTACTTTTTGGAGAATGATCGAATATCTAATTGACGGTGAAACCAGTTAACAAAACCTTCAACGCCAGGCGCCATAGCCACTTCCAAAGTGGGTTGCCAAATCGGAATGAGTGGTACATCGTTAAAGCCGATTTCCATCAATCGCTTGATATTTTTTTCGTATCGTGGGTCTTCAACTGCCATCGGTAAAGTGACATCAACTAGCTGCTCGAGCTCCGGGTTCATGTAGTTCATTGAGTTAAACAAGTGACCTTCTTGATAGACCCAATAGAAATAATAGTCTACATAATTCAACCAACCACCGAAGTTTTTAAGGTGCAACTCAAGTCCTTTCTCAACAAGAGCTTTAGTTCTCCAGCTTGCTCCTGGGATCTTATTAATAGTAGTTTTAATGCCAATCTTCCCGAGGCTTTCTTGCATTAAAATTGCGGTCGGCTCTGTCCACTCAGCGAAGCTAAGATCGATAGACAACGGCACCTCAAAGCCATCGGCATAACCGGCTTCGGCCATTAATGACTTTGCTTTCTGAATGTTGGTGTCATACGGGAAGGGTTGCGGCCAAACGGTTGTAGTAGGCGAGGTGCTCGCACCGCCCCACATTTTTGCGCCGAGACCATAAGCAGCGGTATCGAAAATCTTTTGGTAGGGCATAGCAAAAGCGACTGCTTGTCTCACTTTCACATTCTTAAAGGGTTCGAAATTCATATTCAAGCCGACGGCATGCATAGAATTATCAATTGTTGTGCTTACAACTGTCAATTTACCGGCTTCAGACAATTCTTTAGAATCTTTGTTAGGTAGACCTAATGCTACATCAGCGTCACCTTTTTCAACTAGGGCTCTGCGGGTAGACGAGTTAGGTACTTCACGCACGATAACGCGCTTAATAGCTGGTAGTGGGCCGTTTTTCCAATTATCAAATCGAGTATAAACGAGTTGCTCGCCGGGCTCCCAACGTTCTAACATATAGGCACCGCCGCCTGCTGGTGTTTTATGCAAATACTCTGTGGCCCAAGGATCTTCTACGGTTGCATTTGCAAGCGCGACTTTACTATTAATTACTATCGGAACTGGTACGGCTAAATCTGGCAGGGTTAATTTATTTGAAGAGGTCATTTTCACTTTAAATGTTAGCTCATCAACGACTTCAAACTGGTCAACGGAATTCATTCCGCCCGCAGACATTTGCACACCGGGAAACCCGCCTAACGTAACTGCGCGATCGAAGGACCACTTAACATCTGCTGCCGTGACTCGAGAACCATCCCAAAATGTTGCATCTTCTCTTAAATTGAAAAGGTAAGCGGTACCATCATCAACCAACTCCCAGCTAGTCGCTAACTCTGGGTTTATTACCGTTGAGTCATATCGATAACCTCCGTTACCTTCCGAACGAATGCCAAAGCTGACAAGGCGATCATACATGTTGACCGCTACCTGATAGCTTGGTCGATTGGTACCGACGCGCATAATATCCATACTATTAACGCTCGCACCAGAAACAATAACCAGTGTATCTTCACGAGAAGCGGCTATAACATTACTTGATAATGTTGCGGATACTGAAAGAGCAAGTATCCCAGCCCATGCGGTTCTAAATATATGGTGTTTCATCTTATTATCCTCAAAATTATGTTAATTATTCCTAAGTATTTAAACCATGTGCTAGCCTTACACTTCGTCTATATAGTTTCTCCAGCTTCCAAAGTGGCTAATATTTTCAGCGCCATCTTCCGAAATTTTTTCGCAGATAAAGCCACTTACCTGAGAGCCGTCTTTTAAGACTACTTTGCCGATGCCAAGCGGCATTGGAATTCCAGAAATGAATGTCCCTACGTGTTCTAAGGGTATAGCCCAAACCTCAAGTTCAATCGCGACACCGGTGCTTGGTGTTCTTACCAAACCGGGCCGAAACGGATTAGAACCTGCTAGTCTAAATAGTTGGTAACTTTCGCTTGTTGTTGTTGTATATAAATATCGAGCACCCAATTTAGTCAGCTCTCCGTTAAGCGGTAGGCCCGACATGTGCGCGCCACATACTGACAATGCAAGCTCGGTATTTGGGTCTACATCGTTGGTTAGCTGTTTCGTGTCTAATGGCCAGTCGGTGGCCCCCAATGCCGCATGCCCGTTCTCTTGCAATTTATATGCAATCTCGGCGATCACGTTGTCTTTGCCCGCGGTTGCTAGTAACGTCACACTACCTGGAAGGCCATCTTTTCTAGGATCGACAGGCACCGTTATCGCGGACATGTCCAAAAAATTTGCAAAATTTGTGTAGGTACCAAGATTTGAGTTTGGTGTTATTGGGTCGGCGATTAAATCGGCAACGCTATAGAAAGTTGGAATAGAGGGTACGCAGATAAAATCTAAGTCAGCCAATTTAGACCTGATAGTTCTTTTTAACGACTGTAATTTATAGATGTCCTTAAATGCATCTGCTGCTGAATACTTTTTTGCCTGTGATATAATTTGCTTAGTTATAGGATTAAATGAACCAGGAGATTTTTCAAGGAAATCCCCAACAGCGGCATAACGTTCTGCCACCCAAACACCTTCGTATAGCAGACTTGCTGCACTATAGAACGGTTCAAAGTCCAGCTCTATGAGCTCCGCTCCGTGTTTAGCCAACTCTTCAAGAGTATGGTCAAAGGACGCTTGTTGAATTTTATCGCCAAAAAATCTAATTGAATCCCCGCTTGGAATACCTATCTTCTTAGATAAGGTACTTGCATTAAGCTTTGGATTCGAAAAATTTCGAGAATAGGAGTCTTGTTCATCGTAGACGGCGGCGAGCTGGAAGACTGTATAAGCGTCAGCAACCGTTGCCGCAAATATGGAGATGGTATCTAACGTCCGGCACGCAGGTACAACCCCGGTGTTAGATAAGCTGCCAAGGGTTGGTTTTAAACCGACGATGCTGTTAAGTGCCGCGGGGACTCTACCGGAGCCGGCCGTATCCGTCCCCAGTGAAAAAGTTACTATTCCGTGGGCAACGGAGACGGCAGAACCGGAGCTGGACCCACCCGGGACTATTGTTGGGTCGATCGCGTTCTTGGGAATTGGGTATGGTGTTCGTACACCTACCAAGCCAGTTGCGAATTGGTCTAGGTTTGTTTTCCCCACACATATCGCGCCTGCTTCTCGTAAGAGATTTACGACAAATGAATCGCTGGGTGGTTCATAACTGAAATCAGGACATCCCGCGGTAGTGGTTAGACCTAGAACATCAATATTGTCTTTGACGGCAAAAGGGATACCCCAAAGCGGTTTAGATATAGGATCAAATTCACCTAACTCAGAAATGGCTCGTTCGGTATATTGCAAAGATGATTGCGAAATAAAAATGCCAGCGTCGTCGGCCTGATTGATCCGCCTGAAACATTCAGATATGACATCTGCAACCTTCGTTTGGCTTCGATAAGCGAGATGCAAACTATCAATGGTGAACGGCAGATTACGTAACATGTTGAATTTTTACCAGGACAAATATGAAGAATTCATTTAACCAATCAATAGTGACGCGGTATACTGCTCATTTGACACATGCCTGCTGCAAAAAATGCATCACATTAACCTACGGAGCGTCCAATGCGTCACTTACAACCCCTTGAATACTTCAATGCTATTGTCGCTGCTGGCTCTATCCGCAAAGCGGCGGAAACGCTATCGATAACGTCAACCGCATTAAATAGGCGGCTTTTGGCGATTGAAGAAGAATTAGGTGTGGATTTATTTGAGCGCTTGCCTAAAGGTGTTCAGTTATCTGCCGCGGGAGAGATTTTACTGCTCCATATTCGTGAGCAAATTGCGGATATGGCCCGGGTTAAAAGCCAAATATCCGATCTAAAAGGTGAGCGCCGAGGCCATGTAGCGATTGCTTGTAGCCAAGCAATTTTAACGTCATTTTTACCTGTGGAAATTTCAAAATATCGGTCTCAACATCCCTTTGTTACCTTTTCAGTCCAAGTGCGCGATAGGGCGGCGGCTGAGGAGGCTTTGTTAGATAGAAGTGCAGATTTAGCGTTAGTATTTGAGCCGGTGCAACTGGCTGATTTCCAAACCCTTTTGGCTGTTAAGCAATCGGTTTGGGTCTTAATGCCAAAAGATCATCCTTTAGCACATAAACCAATTTTACGACTGAGAGAATGCTTAAGGTTTCCTGTTGGTTTGCCGACAAAACAGTATGGCGTACGTCATATTTTGGAAGCCAGTGCTCGTCGGATCTCATTGAATCTAGCGCCCGTGGTCGAATCAGACAGTTTCGATTATTTACGATATCAAGCTGTAGAGGAAGGGATCATCACATTTCAGATTGAGATCGGCTTACCGCTCAACTTAGAATCTATCGGCTTGGTTGCTTGTAAACTTGACGAGCGCGATGTGCCCGATGGGGTGTTGTACGTCGGGCAACTAAAAGGAAGAACATTGCCCGTTGCGGGAGCAAAGTTCGCCAATCAAATCCTTGCAGCCCTAGGACAAAGATGTGACTCTTAAGGCGGTAAGGCCATTGATCTCAGCGCCGTGCCTAGTCGCGTTCGGAAGTTATGTTTCAAATAACTTTAAGATATACCGAGTTGTGGGTTAAATATTTCATGATTTTTATTGGATTCAATATGTGTTATTAAGTGGCGAGGTATTAATAATAGTTGCGAATTTTAATGGACTATAAAGCTATATGTCAGTCAGTCGATAATCATTTCTAAGTGAAAATCAGAGCGGTAATCGATTTTGATTTATCAGATGAATTTAATAGCACAATAGAATTATGAAGTTATAAAGACCAAACAATTGATGTGATTGTAGCATCTACGATGTTTAACTTATTCGATACAATGAATCATTATGTTGTGTTGGTACGACGCATGAGCCGTCGATTCACCAAAAATTCGCGCGGGTACCCTGGATCGATTCTGCACCTACGGCACCTGATCAGCGCAAAATAGGTAATTGGATATGAAGTGTCAAAGCACAAAAGGCGTTATCACTACGCCTCACCCTTTATCGACTAAAGTTGGCCTGCGGATTCTTGCGGAAGGCGGTACTGCCATCGATGCTATGATTGCCGCTAGTGCCACTTTAGCAGCAGTATTTCCACATATGACTGGTATCGGTGGCGATGCAGTTTGGGTGCTTTATGACAAAAAAGTAAGCTCTATCATGGGTATTGGGCAGGCTGGGCAGCGAGCACCTTTGCGGCCGATAACAGAGCGAGGCCCTGACGCGGTAGCCACGACAGCAGGCGCAATCGCCAGTTGGCAGGCCGCAATTGATATAAGCACTCACCAATGGGGTTCTGATTTGTCCTTACAACGGTTGCTCAAGGATGCAATTAGTTATGCAGAGCAGGGTACCCAGGTATCCGCTTCTCAGGCATTCTGGATAAAACAAAGACAAGCTTTACTGACAAACTTACCTGACCTCAATCCGATAGTCCGTCGAGCGGATGGCCAGCCACTGCAGGTTGGAGATACTTTTAAACAACAACAACTCGCACGAACATTAAAGCTGTTGAGTAAAAACGGCTTGATGGATTTTTATCAAGGAGAGGTAGCTGAGGCCCTGCATGCCGGATTCACAGCATTAAACGGCAACCTCAGTCTGGATGATTTACGCAAGACGAGGGCGCGAAATGCGGAAATGGTTAAGGTGCGCTATCGCGCAGGTGACTACTATAACTTCCCCGCACCGAGTCAAGGTATTTACACGGCAAAAGCTCTAACAACCCTGAACCAATGGGATCTCGGTGAGCACGGAATGGGCAGCGCGCAAAGCTATCACCTAATGGTCGAGGCTATTAAGCAAAGCTTTACCGAACGCAATATAGCATTATGCGATCCAGATTTTTCGCCTCTTAATTCCCTTGAAATTGCCAGTACCGCTAGTCTACTCGACGCAACGAGAGCCAGCCCATGGGGCGAGCAAGGCCAACCAGCGGATACAGTTTGGTTGGCGGCTACCGACAGCGATGGCCGGACAGCCTGTTTAATGCAAAGTCTTTTTCATGATTTTGGCTCTGGCTGCATGATCGGAGACACTGGCGTGCTATGGCATAATCGTGCCGCCGGTTTTAACTCTAATTCGCAACACCCAAACGCTTGGGGGATAAGCAAGCGACCGGCTCATACACTCAACCCCTCCTGTTATATTGCCGACAATGGTCATCGCTTTTTCTTTGGCAGCCAGGGAGGAGATGGCCAACCGCAAACTCAATTGGTACTGGCGACACAGCTGATTGATTTCAATCAGGATGTAGAAACAGCCTTGAATGCCCCCAGGTTTTTATTGGGGCGAAGTTTTTTTGACAGTACCGACAACCTTAAGCTTGAGCAATCCTTACCTGAGGCCATACGTACCGCGCTCACGGAATTGGGTCATATTACCGAGGTAATTCCATCGTTAAGTCCATACACCGGGCAGGCCGGTATTATCACCATCACGCCAAACGGCATGGCCACCGCGATGCATGATCCGCGCGGAGAAGGCACTGCCCTCGCACTTTAACTATATTGGATAGACATTATGGATTTAATATTCATCGGATCGTATTTGTTGCTCGGTACTGTTGCTGGATTGCTCGGTGGTATGCTCGGTATTGGCGGCGGGGTTATTATTGTGCCATCGTTAATTGCGTTGTTTAGCTGGCAGCAATTACCCTTAGACATAATCCCACAACTGGCTGTTGCCAGTTCACTAGCTAGTATTATTGTGACAAGTTTTTCAGCTATGCGGGCCCAAGCCAAACGAGGAGCCGTCGACTGGGTCCTGTTCAGACAATGGTCCGTGCTATTAGTAGTAGGTGGATTTGGCAGTGGGTTCATTGGCAGCCATATACCGGCACTTGCCCTGCAGCGCGGTATCTCTTTATTCTTGATGGTGATCGCAGTTATTATGCTGAGTCAATGGTTACCGAAACCCGACCGTAAGATGCCCGGCCTTCTGGGTCGAATCGCTCTAGGTTTTTGCAGCGGGTTAACCAGCGCTTTGGCAGGCATAGGAGGGGGCAATATTATCGTTCCGCTGCTTGTTTTTTTTAATGTATCAATGCAGCGCGCTGGGGCCACCGCCAGCGCCTTGGGTCTACCTATCGCTTTTGTTGGCAGTCTAGGTTATGTGTTGGCCGGCTGGAATCATGCAGTATTACCCGGTTGGACCCTCGGCTATGTGTATTTGCCGGCAACTATTGGAATAGCCTCCATGGCTTTTATTATGGCTCCATTGGGGGTCATGATTGCACATCGGTTACCTGCTAAGCAGCTCAAGCAAGTCTTTGGTGGAGTGTTGTTGGTCGTCGCCAGTCGCATGTTATGGAGCAGTTTTGGCTAGCGTTTAATCGTCATGGAAGGCCCCCAAACCTCAAAGTGATTAGCTATATTCACGCCGAAGCCTATGCTGGCGTTAACTCTGTACGGCCCTCTGATACTGATCGATACCGACATGCCAGTGGTCGCGGCTAGCAAAAATCTGCCGGAGAAGCTGCGCAGTAATATGCTAAAAGTCTGGGCTGGTGCAGACCAACTATATCCTTTCGCCAACAAATCGACCAAGTTAGAGGCTGGAGGGTTAGAAGTTGATCGAGCTGGAGCATATCGATGACGTGCTGGCGCCGATCCTCTACACCGTGCCGCTGCAATGGCTCAGCTACTAGGTGGCCCTGATCAAAGGTACGGATATCGATCAGCGGCGTAATTTGGCGAAGTCGGTTACAGTGGACTAGTTCGGATTAGTACAACATGGCATGCGCACTGGCACAACTTGAACGCACTGTTTAAATATCCTGCTGACATCAAAAAGGTTATTTACGTGACTAACACGATCTGACCGTTGAGCAGCGTTATCCGCAAGGCGATTTAAAAGTGCAAGCTGTTTCCAATCGATGACTCAGCGAAGAAAGTCATCTACTCAGCTATCCAGAACGCATCAAAAAAATGGACCATGGCAATCAGAAACTGGAAGCCTGCGCTCAACAGATTTATGATTGAATTTGAAGAGCGCCTAGTAAACTATACTTAGCCTTGGCAGTTAAACAGAATTATTTATAGGCTCATTTCTTCCTACTCTTCCAAGTTCCACCATACTGATATGTATTTTCAAAGCCTGTCTTTATAGGCGTGAGACACGTTCTACAAAGAAACACCCAATCCCTCAAGTCCTGGTATCGACACCTGTAGAGGACTTCCTTTGCTTCCTTACAGGCATGACAACTTTTGGTTCTCACTTTCACGGACCTATCCCCTACCATACCTTAGTTAAGTGTTGCTCTGTATTTTAATGAATGACTTAGAGAATCAATAAGTTGATTCGTCTTGTAAGTTAACAACAGCACCTTTTTTACTAATTGAAGTGATATCAGTGTTATATGGTTATGAAATTGGTCTTAATTTACGTATAGCCAGGTAAGTGGCCCGGAAAATGAGGATATTCAACAGGTTTGCGGTGACGTTGCATATGAACGCTCTTGGTAAAAAAGAGATGACGGTGGAGTAAGCAGCTCGATGCATTTTCGACCGAACGGCTTTACTGGTTGAGCTGATCGAGCAACTCTTTCGGCACACCGGGCCGGCCGCTAGCGCTCATACCGGTGCCGATAATCAGTGCCTTGACGCAGATCAGGTCATCGGAGCGTCGGTGAATTACTTGCTGAAACTGAAAGCGGACCCGATCTTTCATCGAAAAGGTTGAGCTGACATAAAAAGCGTCGCCACTGACCAGGGGGCGCTTGTAGTCAAGCTCGGCGCGCACCACCACCAAATTGAGCCCTTGAGCGGCCAACTCTGCAAAATTGATCCCCTTAGTGAGTAAAAACTCGTGTCGCGCATGCTCCAGATAATTCTGATAGACCGCATTGTTGACGATGCCCTGCAAGTCGCACTCGTAATCGCGGACCTTGAATTCTTCTATATGGCTATAGCTCATGGGCATCTGCGGCAGTGGGATTGCTGATGAACATAAACGGAACCGCTGCCGATGGCAATGCTAGGTGCACAGCGGGTGCCATGCGGCCCATAGTAGGGTCTGCAGTCAAGGAGTGGCCAAAGCTCGGGCCGAGCCGATTAGGAGTTGAGAAACTAGGGGGATTGCGCCAGAATTGGTCGTGAAATTTCATCCAACAATTTTTCTCAAGGACTGACCTATGGATGTACAAGCCTTACTCACTGGGATGGCCGACGTTGCGATCCTCTGGTTGCAGGAAAATCTGCTATCGTTGGCCTTGGCCATCACCATCTTTGTGGCGGGCCGCTGGATCGCCAATTTACTCACCAAGGTCATCCATTCCGTTCTAATGCGTGCGAAGGTCGACAATATTCTGGTCGATTTCTTATCCGGCCTGGCCAAAGCGGCCATGGTGCTCTTCGTCATTGTTGCGGCCCTAACCCAATTGGGTGTCGACACTACCTCGCTGATTGCCCTAATCGGTGCCGCCGGTATTGCGGTCGGCTTGGCGTTAAAGGATTCTCTGCAAAACTTTGCCTCGGGTGTGATGCTCATCTTGTTTCGTCCGTTCAAGGCCGGTGACTTTATTGACGCCGGCGGGGTGATGGGCATCGTTGAGCGCATTACCGTATTCTCCACTACGCTGCGTACCGGTGACAACAAGGAAGTGATCGTGCCGAACGGCTCGATATACGGCGGTACCATTACCAACTATTCAGCCCGTGAAACCCGCCGCGTTGATATGATCTTCGGCATAGGCTATGACGCCGATCTGCTCAAGGCCAAAAGCGTGCTCCGAGCCATAGTCGATAACGACGAGCGCATCTTGAAAGAGCCTGAGGTGCTTATCGCCATCGCTGAGCTGGCCGATAGCTCGGTGAATATTATTGTGCGCCCTTGGGTGAAGTCGGGGGACTACTGGCCGGTATTCTGGGACATGCAGGAGAAGGTTAAATTGACCTTCGATCAGGAAGGCATTTCCATTCCCTTTCCGCAGATGGACGTGCATTTGAATCAGGCTGATGGACCACTAAGTTGAAGTCTAAGCCCAAACCGTACCCTCTAGCCCTGTATTAGGCCAAGATGGGTGCGCTGACCCAATAAAAAGGATGTGGCGCATGCACGTTGACTTTACCCACCTGGCCAAGGCCGAGGCCTATCGATTGCTGACTCATACGGTGCTGCCGCGGCCAATCGCCTGGGTACTAACCGAAAACGAAAACCGCAGCTACAATCTGGCGCCCTTTTCCTACTTTAATATGGTCAGCAGTGATCCGGGTCTGTTGATGATCTCGGTCGGCCACAAACGAGATGGCAGCAAGAAGGATACCTGGGCCAATATTGAGCGGCGGCGGCGCTGCGTGGTCCATATTGCCAGCGGCCAACACCTCAGCGCAGTCAATGAAACGGCCCGTTCCCTGCCGGCGGAGGCATCGGAATTGGTCGCCATCGATGCGAGCCTGATTGATGAACCCGGTTTTGATCTGCCCCGACTGAGCGCCTGTGCGGTCGCATTTGATTGCCAACTCTATGATCTGCACCTGTTAGGTGACGGCCCACAGGCGGTCATCTATCTGCAAGTCAAGGCGGCCTATCTAGCCGACGAGTTGCTGGTCAACGATCCGACCACGCCCGACGCGCAGGCCCTTGACCCACTGGCTCGGCTGGGTGGCGATGACTACGCCCAGCTGGGC
>NZ_CEYAVF010000013.1:45238-70199 GCF_982785585.1 Reinekea sp.
TCGACTAGAGCGGGCCCGAGCAACCAACCTTGCCGACTCAGGCCGTTGACACAGATAATATTGCCGTTCTGAGTGATCTTGGGTCGGTTATCGCTGTAAAAAGCCCGGTGAGTGCCCATCACTTCCAATATTTCCGCGTCGGCAAAGCCCGGATGCAGGCAATAGATCGCCGACAGCAAATCCAGTGAGCTGCGCACGGTCACCGAGCGGGTACCTCGGTCGCCTAAATCGGTGGTGCCGACGACAAAAATATTGTCCGGCTTGGGGACCACATAGACATGGAAGCGTTGTTGAATAATGCGCACCGGCCGGGTGAAATGCACTCGCTTGGTGCGCACTCGAATGGCTTCACCGCGCACCGAATGGAGGGCTTGGGCGCCGGTTTCGGCATAGGTACTGGCCTTTACTGCCCCGGCGCCGCGACAATCGATCACCCAATCGTATTGCTTTTGCAGTACGCTACCATTGCCTTCTAGCGGCCAATGTTCGATCACCTGGGCATGCTGGCGAATGGCTCGGGTCGAGGCGGCTAGAAATTGACGATTACAAATTTGACCCTCATTCTTAAGGAAGACCGCCGTTTCAAAGCGTTCCAGATCGGGTTCCAAATTCAGCACCTCCTGGTTATACAGCATCCTGATTTGACTATGATGCTCGGGTAACAGCTGATGCATTTTCGCATAGAGGCAGAGCAGGCAGTCCTGTTCCTCTGAGAAGGAAATGGCCACGGTGCCATGCTGTTGAAAGAACACGGGGTGATGCTCGGGATCCAACTCACGCAACTGGCTCAGGGCATCGGGCCACAGGTTATGACTTTGCAATCCGAGTCGAACGACTTCCGGGGGCGCGTGAACGGCCTCGGACAGGGGCGAAATCATCCCCGCCGAGATGGTCGCTGCCCCCTGAGGATGATCAAAGGACTGGGCCTCGAATAACGTAACTCGGTGCTGGGCACCAATCAGCTTTAACGCAGCCAACCTGCCCATAACACCGGCACCGACGATGGCAACCTTCATAATACCCTATCCCTCTTATACCCTTAATCATCTGAGAGCCGACTGCATAACGGGCGAGCCTACAGTCTAGTTTAGGTTTTGAGTTTTGCTGAAATAAACGCGTCATGCCGGAACATCATCAGCCTTATGGATCGCTATGCCGCGAATGCCGACTCACTAGCGGCGTAGCCAGGCAATACAGACGCTTTCGAGCCTAGGACAGACAAAGAAAAGGTATTTTATTGACCGAATGGACAATTTATTATCAGTTCGAGTCGAAGTAAGCTAAGCTGCCGACAAATTATTGGGTGAAAACTATGACGTGGTTGGATATTTTGGGGTACGTGGGATCGGTGTTAGTAGCCATTTCGTTGATGATGGGCAATATCAAACGTTTGCGTTGGATCAATCTGTTCGGCGCCGCGGTCTTTAGCAGTTATGGCTTCTTGATCGAGGCGACGCCGGTATTCTTGCTTAATGGTTGGATCGTGTTGGTTGATATCTATTACCTGGTGCGGATTTATCAATTTAAAGACAATTTCGATATGGTCAAACTGTCGTCGGTGCGCACGCCCCTGTTCGAGTTGTTGATTCAGCGCTATGGCGCAGACATCGTGCAATATTTCCCTCATGCCACGGTCGATCAACTTGACGATGCCGTGGCCCTGTTGATTTTTCGCAATATGAAGCCGGTCGGCCTGTTCGCCTATCAGCAGCATAATGAGGTTGGCGTGGTCGAGGTGCTAATCGACTATGTTATTCCCGACGCACGCGATTTTAAAACCGCCCAGTTCTTGTTTGGTCAGCACACCAGCCGGTTGCGTGGCGAGGGCATTCATCGGCTGGTTAGTTACTCCGATCGCCCGGCCCATATTGCCTACCTCAGAAAAATGGGCTTTGTTGCTGAGGCATCGGGTTTCCATCTGGATATAGGCTAGGGTGCTGCGCCGACGGTTTGCGCCCGACTGGGATCGAGTTTAGGCGAGTGCGCGACAGCCATGCTGATCAGCCCGGTCTGTCCGAGTTAGCGGGGCGCGGTGGGGTATTTAGCGCTAAGCTATGTTAAAATGCCACCTTCTTACCGGACTGGTTCTGTTATGAAAAAAACTTTTTTGCGCGGCATGCTGAGTATCCTTCCCCTGGCCTTATCCGTTTGGCTGTTCTGGTCGATTATCGTCACCTTGGACGACTTGGGCCTGTCCTTTTTACAGCTCATCGGTTGGCATGCAGCCTGGGATGGAGTTGGCTTTTTGCTGATTTTCTGTCTTATCCTCGTTGTCGGTTTGGCCTTCAGTGTCAGTCCCATTCTGTGGTTGTATCAGCAATTTGAAAACCAGATGATGCGCTTTCCGCTCTTTAAAACCGTTTACGGTGCCTTTAAGGATTTAGCGTCCTTGGCCGGAAACGACGATAGCGAGCTGAATCAACGTCAGACGGTCTTGATGGCGCAAACCAATGGCAGCTATATAGTTGGCTTTATCACCGCCGACAAGATGCCCGAGGCACTGCTCACGGCACTGCCAGAGGAGGGCGACTGGGTGCCGGTGTTGTTTCAACTGAGTTATCAGATTGCCGGTGTCACGTCACTGGTACGTCGGGCCGATCTTATTTATGTCGACTGGTCCTTCGAAGAGGCCATGCGCTTTATGTTAACGGCCGGGGTGTCGCAGTCGAGCGCGATGAAAAAGCCGACTTAACAAATAAGCCATAGACATCAGCGCCCAGAATCATTTAGCATCCCGCCCTTCCTATGATCCCGCCGTTTCGCGGGCATACTGGCAATTAACTGATGGCGGAGCTGAAACCTTGCTGACGACTGCAAATATCACCATGCAATTTGGCGCGAAGCCGTTGTTTGAAAATGTCTCAATCAAATTTGGCGATGGCAATCGCTATGGCCTAATCGGTGCTAATGGCAGCGGTAAGTCGACTTTTATGAAAATTCTCGGCGGCGATCTGGAACCGAGTCTGGGCAACGTCTCGAAAGATCCCAACGAACGGATCGGTAAGTTGCACCAAGACCAATTTGCCTTCGAAGAATTTAATGTGATCGATACGGTGATCAAGGGTCACACCGAGCTGTGGCAAATTAAGGCGGAAAAAGACGCCATCTACGCTCAGGCTGAGATGACCGAGGCCGATGGCCTGCGGGCCGGCGAGCTGGAAGGTGAATTCGCGGAAATGGACGGCTACTCGGCCGAAGCCCGAGCCGGTGAGCTCTTGCTCGGGGTCGGCATCCCGATCGAGCAGCACTACGGCCCAATGAGCGCCGTGGCACCGGGCTGGAAACTGCGCGTGTTGCTCGCCCAGGTGCTGTTTTCCGATCCGGATATCATGCTGCTCGATGAGCCGACCAACAACCTCGATATCAATACCATTCGCTGGCTCGAAGGCGTGTTAAACGCGCGCAATTGCACCATGATCATTATCTCGCACGATCGACACTTCCTGAACAGCGTGTGCAGCCATATGGCCGATCTGGATTACAACGAGCTGCGCGTTTACCCGGGTTCATACGATGAGTATATGACGGCCTCGACCCAGTCGCGCGAGCGCCTGTTGTCGGACAATGCCAAGAAGAAGGCCCAGATCGCCGAACTGAAAACCTTTGTCAGTCGTTTTTCTGCCAACGCGTCCAAGTCCAAGCAGGCGACCTCGCGCGCCAAGCGGATCGATAAGATCGAGCTGGCCGATGTCAAACCCTCGAGCCGTCAAAACCCCTATATCCGCTTTGAGCAGGAGCACAAGCTGCACCGCATGGCACTCGAAGTAAATGGTCTGGCTAAAAGCTATGAATCAGCCTTATTTAATGATCTGGACTTGACCGTCGAGGTGGGCGAGCGCATTGCCGTAATCGGCCCGAACGGTATCGGTAAGTCAACCCTGATGCAGTGCCTAGTCGGGGTGTTGGAGCCAACGGCAGGTCTGATCAAATGGTCTGAAAACGCCAATGTCGCCTACTATGCCCAGGATCATGCGGCCGATTTCAAAGAGGATCTCGATCTGGTGGCCTGGATGAACCGCTGGGGTCGCGAAGGCGATGACGAGCAGATTATTCGCGGCACCTTGGGTCGCTTGCTGTTTTCGTCGGTCGATATCAACAAGTCGGTCAATGTGATTTCCGGTGGCGAACAGGGTCGTATGCTGTTTGGCAAGATGATGCTGCAACGGCCCAACATCTTGGTGATGGATGAGCCGACCAACCACTTGGATATGGAGTCGATAGAATCCTTAAACCTGGCCCTGGAAAACTATCCGGGTACCCTGGTGTTTGTTAGCCACGACCGGGAGTTCGTTTCCAGTTTGGCAACGCGTATTATCGAGTTGACGCCCAAGGGTATTGTCGATTATCACGGCAGCTATGATGAGTACCTGGCCAGCCAGGCGATTGTCGGCTAACGGCAAGGCGCCCCGGGCGGGGCGGGCTAACGTATAAGCACAAAAAAAGAGGTCCTAGGACCTCTTTTTTTGTGCCTTAATGGTGCCGTTAAGCAAGCCACCGAGCTTCGCTAGGGCCGGTGGCGGGCACCTTTCAGGGCGTGTTCTAGCTGTTGCCGTTCGGACTGCGGCGTGGCTGCCGGGTCTTATTGCCGTCACCCTGCGGGCGCGGCGTGCGGCCACTGCTTGGCCGTGCCGGAGCACGTTGACCGTCACGGTGTTCGCTGCGCGCCGGCTTAGGCTTCTTAATGCGCGGGATCTTGACGTTGAGGGCCAGATCCGGCAACGCGCGTTCCGGCTTAAAGCCGGGGTACTCGCGCCGTTCCAACAGCTCACCGGTCAGGTTTTGAATGTCAGCCAACAGGTCGAGATCTTCATGGCAGACAAAGGACAGGGCCTCACCGCTGGCGCCGGCTCGACCGGTCCGGCCGATACGATGGACATAGTCCGCTGGCACATTGGGCAGGTCGAAGTTGATCACGTGTGGCAGCTCATCGATATCCAGGCCGCGGGCGGCAATATCGGTCGCGACTAGGACGCGCACGGCACCGCTCTTGAAGTCGGCCAGGGCACGCGTTCGAGCACCCTGACTCTTGTTGCCGTGAATGGCCGCGGCGGTGATCTTGCTCGACTCTAATTTCGCGGCGAGGCGGTTGGCGCCGTGTTTGGTCTTGGAAAAGACCAAGACCTGCTGCCAGTTGTTGTCCCCGATCACCTGGGTGAGCAGGGAGGGTTTGCTGCCCTTATCGACCGGAATGATCCACTGGGTGACCGATTTGGCGGTGGTCACCGTCGGCGCCACGGCGATCTCGACCGGATTGTTCACGATTGTCTTCGCCAGGGTGCGCACGTCCCCGGCAAAGGTTGCCGAAAACATGAGGTTTTGTCGTTCTTTGGGCAGAACCCGAAGGATTTTTTTAATATCGTTGATAAAACCCATGTCGAGCATGCGGTCGGCTTCATCGAGCACCAGTATTTCGAGCTGATCAAAACGCACCGCATTTTGATTGTGCAGATCCAATAGCCGACCTGGGGTAGCCACCAAGATGTCGACGCCGCGTTTCAGTTTAATCATCTGTGGATTGATCTTCACCCCGCCGAATACTACGGCAGAACGCAATGGCAAGTATTTGCCATAGTTCACGACACTTTCTTCAACCTGGGCGGCAAGCTCACGGGTTGGTGTTAACACCAGGGCGCGAACCTGATTGCCGCGCGCCTGATTACCCGATTCGGATAGGCGGTGCAGGATGGGCAGGGTGAAGCCCGCGGTCTTACCGGTGCCGGTTTGGGCGGCGGCCAACAGATCCCGTTGTGCGAGTACGGCCGGTATGGCCTGCAGCTGAATCGGGGTGGGTGTTTCATAACCCATATCTGAAACTGCTTTTAAAATAGATGAAGAAAGACCTAAGTCGGCAAAACTCATAGCAAGGCTCTAATTGGGAGTGAATGAATGATAGAGAGAGAACTCAGTTGAATTGCGCGCGAGTATAGCAGTAAGTTTGGTCGCGCGCGCTGTCCATTCTGGTCCGGCGCCCAAGGGCCTTTAATGTGGCTCTGGCGGGGCCTGGCGGGCGATGATCTAGCCGTAGATGCACAGATAGGCGGTGTCGATCACGACCTTGAGTTGGAACTTACTGTCGGCCGGGACATGAAACTCAGTGCCGGTCGCAAAGCTTTGCCAGGCGTCAGTACCGGGCAGGCGCACCTGCAGTTCGCCGGCCACAACCTGCATCAACTCTGCGGCCTCGGTACCGAATTCGTATTCACCGACGGCCATAACACCGATGGTAGTTGGCTTGGCATGTCCGGTTAAGGCCAGCGATTGCACGTTACCGGAAAAATATTGATTGTGTTTGATCATGAAATTCTCATTATTGTCTGATGTTGGGGGAAGGGAGCGTCAGCGCTCAGATCGATCGATATTAAAGCCTAAAGGATGGCGCCAACGCAACCGTTGGCGCGCGCCAAACCGCTGTTCGGCTTCGGCCCCGCCGATGATGGTGCTAGTTCAGCAGGGCGAGCAGCTGCTCGGCTTCTGTTTCGCTGACCAAGAATAGGCGGAAAAAGTCATGCAACGGATAGCTGTCCTGAAACGCCGTCAGGTGGTCCCAGCGGCCCTCGATCATATATTGCAACAGCGTGAGCAGTTCACCCGCCGGGCCGGCGCGCTCGATCAGCGCCGCTCGGGTGTTGGTATCGAGCGGTAAATTGGCCAGGACCTCATCTAAGGGGCGGTCCAAGAACGCATCGATGACCGACAAAAAACCAATAAAAAAGCATTCCCCGGCTGGGAATGAGCCCAGAAATTGACCGAAGCGTTCCAAGGCAATGGCGCGCAACAGGGTTTGGCGTAGCAGCTCGTGAGGCTTGTCGTCCAGGTCGGTGAGCGCGATCAAGGACACCCATTGGCGCAATTTATCGAGCCCGAACACGACTAGGGCCTGTTCGATATTTCTGATCGGTGTGATGCGGACATGGATGCCGAGATTGGCCAGGCGCAATAATTTGACCGTCAGCACCGGGTCATTTTTGAGGATCGCCGCCAAGGTTTCAAGCCGGACCTCAGGATCCATCAAGGCCCTGAGCAGCTGTAGTGTGGAGATTTTTGAGGGTCGAGCAAGGCGCTGATGAGTGAGTTGCGGCCGACAGAAAAAATAGCCCTGGTAGTAATCAAAGCCGAGGCTTTCAGCCAGTTGAAAATGGCCCTGGGTTTCAATCTTTTCAGCCAGCAACTTAACACTATACTGCGCCAGCTCGCCGACCAAGAGGGCAATTTTATCCTCATCCAAGGCCTGAAAGTCGATCTTGATGATATCGGCCCAGGGCAGTAACTTGGCGGTACTGAGGGTCATATCGAAGTCATCGAGTGCGATCTGATAGCCCTGCATCTTGAGATTTTGCACCGCGGCTATGACGGCCGGAGTGACCGTAACGGTTTCCAGTATTTCAACAATGGCAGTGCTGGCATCAAGCGGTAGAGGCTGCAATAAACACTCTGTGGAATGGTTGATAAAAAACTTGTAACGCGGATCGGCCAAGACCTGATCATCGGACGTCATAGCATTGAGTATAACCTGGGCCGTGGCAGCCTGATCATCGATTAGGCCGATCTTGTCCGAGGGCCTGAACAACAATTCAAAGCCCATAACGGCCATCTGCTGGTCAAAGATCGGCTGTTTGGCATAGATTGCCGGTGTCAGACTAGGCTGGGAGTCGAGTTGTGATGTCATAGGCTATCCAATGTAAGGCCTAGTGTGTTGGTTGATCCAAGTGCCGTTGCGCTCGGTTGAATCCAAGACAACCGAGGAACCTTGACAATACAGCATCTCAGACCCATCCGACTCTTTTATGTGCGCGGCATGCGCCAGGCTGGTTCCTCGGGCCAGGCCTCGAGCCCAAATGGTACAAAATTGGTTTCGACTTATGTTGAGCGGTTTAAATCGGCGTTCGAAAACTCAATCGCAGGCAGCAATCGGAGGCTAAACCGTTTCCTGTGCGGTGCCGTGATGGCCCTTATTGCTCAATAAGCGTCAATTTTTTGTCGTCAATATCTGGATTTTCCTCAAGCGCCACTAGGGTACCATCCACATCCGCCAAATTACCGTTGGCCTCGAGCCAGCTCTTGCGGTCGCCAGCGCGTTTCTTGGCGAGCAGCATATCCATCAACTCATCGGTTTGATCGCCATCTTCGACGGTCAATTGCACTAAACGCCGAGTGTTGGGGTCCATGGTGGTCTCGCGCAGTTGCAATGGATTCATCTCACCCAAGCCTTTGAAGCGGGTTATCTGCACCTTGCCGCGTTTATTTTCCGCCTTGATGCGATTGAGAATGCCTTCGCGTTCGTCTTCATCGAGGGCGTAAAAAACTTCCTTACCGATATCGACCCGAAACAGTGGCGGCATCGCGACATAGATATGGCCCTTTTCCACCAAGGTACGGAAATGCCGGACAAAGAGTGCACAGAGTAGGGTGGCGATATGCAGGCCATCGGAGTCGGCATCGGCGAGAATACAGATTTTGCCATAACGCAGGTCGTCGATGTTGCTGGAATCGGGATCAACCCCCACCGCAACCGCTATATTGTGCACTTCCTGGCTGGCCAGAATCTCGGAGCTGTCGACTTCCCAAGTGTTTAATATCTTACCGCGGAGCGGCAGAATGGCCTGGAAGGTTCGATCGCGCGCCTGCTTGGCCGAGCCCCCGGCCGAGTCGCCCTCGACTAAAAATAGCTCGCCGCGCATCACCTCATGGCCGGAGCAGTCGGCCAGCTTGCCAGGCAGTGCCGGACCGCTGGTAATCTTTTTCCGAGTTACCTTCTTAGCTTTACGCAGTCGAGCATTGGCATTGGAAATGGCCAATTCGGCGAGTTGCTCGGCGACCTGGGTGTTTTGATTCAGCCAGAGCGCAAAGGCGTCCTTGACCACACCGGATATAAAGGCCGAGGCCTGGCGCGATGACAGCCGTTCCTTGATCTGACCGGCAAATTGCGGATCCTGCATTTTGAAGGACAGCACATAGGAGCACTTCTCCCAGATGTCTTCTGGGCTGAGCTTAACGCCGCGCGGCAACAGGTTGCGATATTCACAGAATTCGCGCATGGCATCGAGCAGGCCTTGGCGCAGACCATTGACGTGGGTGCCGCCCTGGGTCGTCGGGATTAAATTGACATAACTCTCATAGATGCCTTCACCACCGTCTGGCAGCCATTGTACGGCCCAGTCAACGGCTTCGCGCTCACTGGCCAGAGATCCAACGAAGGGCGCCTCAGGCAGGGTGTTATAGACCGAGGTAGTGGCGAGCAGATAGTCAGTCAGGCCGGCCTCGTAATACCAGGTGTCGCGCTCATCCTTCTCTTCATTGAAATAGTTTATCCGCAAGCCCGGGCAGAGCACTGCCTTGGCGCGCAAGACATGGCGTAATCGGCTTGAGAGGAATTTGCCGGTGTCAAAATAGGACGCATCGGGCATGAATCGGACCGACGTACCGGTATCCTTCTTCGCGCAGGTGCCGATGATTTCTATATCGGATGACTTTTCGCCGCCGGTAAAGCCCATGCGATGCATCTGGCCGCCACGCCGGACGGTGACCTCGAGCATGCTTGATAGAGCGTTTACCACCGAGACTCCGACCCCGTGTAAGCCACCGGAAAACTGGTAACTGGTGCCAGAAAACTTGCCACCGGAATGCAGCCGCGTGAGAATCAGTTCAACGCCCGGGATGCCATGCTCTGGGTGAATATCAACCGGCATACCTCGGCCATTATCGGTCACACTGAGCGAGCCGTCTTTGAATAGGATGACATCGATCTGGTCGGCAAAGCCGCCAATGGCCTCATCGACCGAGTTGTCGATCACTTCCTGCGCTAAATGGTTGGGCCGCGTGGTATCTGTGTACATGCCCGGGCGCTTGCGCACCGGATCCAGACCACTGAGGACCTCGATGGCTTCGGCGGAGTAAGTATTTTTGGTCATCGGCCAACGGACCTCTCATAAAAAACTGAATGAAATCAAGGCGGTTAGGATAACAGAATAGGGCGGGAATGCTACGCGGCGGACCCGGTTGCCGGCCAAGGTGCGGAGTCAACGCGATGCGCTCGTTAGGCCGAGGCGGGCTCTTGCCGGTTAGTAACCGGTCTGGGAAAAATCGATATCAAAATCGACACCATCGATGCGCGATACGGCGGTGTCGATGGTTCCATCCGGATTCAGGACCAGTTTGCGATACCCGGGCCCGAGCGGGTCAATGCCAAAGTCCTGACTGAGGGGCTGAAACTGGACGCAGGTCGAGGGCGTCGACAAGTACCGTACGCCGTCGACGACCTGATCACTCGCCTGATGGACATGACCGCAGACCACGGCCCGGACGCAACTGTGTTGATCGAGCAGGGCTTTCAATTCGTCGTTATTGCGCACGCCGATCTGGTCGATCCAGCGGCTTTGCAATGACACCGAGTGGTGGTGAAAGGTAACCAATACATGGCGATCGGCATATTGGATAAGGGCCTGTTCGAGAATCGCCAGCTGATCTGCAGCCAGATGGCCGTGGACACGCCTGGTCACAGTCGAATCGAGTAGCACCACGACCCACTCACCTAGGTCGACTATGGCCTCGGCATGATCGAGACCCTTGCCCGCAATCGCCATATGGCTAGGGTTATCGTGATTACCTGGAATCCAGCGCATCGGAGCGGGTAATGGGGCCAAAAAGGACAAGAAGTTTTGGTAGGCCTGTAAACTGCTGTCTTGGGCAATATCGCCGGTCGCGATAATCAGATCAATGTCCGCGACCTCGGATTGGACAAGCTCCAAGATGAGCTTCAGGCTACGTTCGGTATTCATGCCCAGCAGGGTGCCCTCTGCATGACCATGCAGGTGAGGGTCGGTAATCTGGACTAGAGTATGGGCTCTGGGCATCAGCTTGATAGGTCCCTGTAAGACAGCAAATGTAGGCTTTCCATTAGGAAAGAGTGTAGTCAATGTCGCTCAAAGTATACAGAGCGTGGACTATTTCGTGACTCAACCTACAAATATACCCCGAAAAATGGCATGTGATCGAGTTTTTTCTATTTGGGCACCCACAGTTCCCGCACCGTGCCGTGGGTCAAGAGATGGCCAAGCCATTCAGCCAGGTAGCGATTGACCTGCTGTTTTTCATCTATTTGGTACATCTGCTCATTGGGGTAGCGATAGACCCCGGCCAGTTGCTGACCTTGGCTGATGCCCACCACCTCGGCCAAACGTGCATCGGAATACATCCGTACCGTCAGTTCGACTCGGTCCATGGGCGCGGGTATGGCGTGGGCCTGCTTAACCAGTTGCAGGGTAGTGGTGTACTTAAAACGTTCGGTCACGTGGATATCCACATCAATCTGATGGCCACCGTTGTCTTGCCAGCTAAACTGGTAATGAGCATCGGATAGATCCCGCAGCAAGCGCTCGAGCCTGACGTAGTTGGCTGCACATAGCGCTGCGTGTTGGGATATATCTGGAACGTATTTTTTCATGCCCACCTATCACAAAGAGATGTTTCGTTTAGCTGCAACCATTGTAGTGCGATTATGGCGGCGGCATTATTAACCACGTTGTCCCGAACCCAGCCATAGGCTTCGGCAAAGGGCACGCTGAGCACCCGAATATCCTCACCTTCCTCGGCCAGGCCGTGAATGCCCGAGGCCTGATGGCTATCGACCTCGCCAACAAAGAGATGAATACGCTCATTGGAACCGCCGGAAGAGGGCCAGTAACGACTGATCGAGTGCACTCGACCGATATCGACCCCGGCCTCTTCGATCGCCTCGCGCCGTGCGACCGCTTCGGGTTCTTCATCCTTGTCGATCAAGCCGGCTACCAACTCGATCTGCCAAGGGTTTGCGTCCTGCAAGGTGCCGACTCGAAACTGTTCAATTAATACCACCGCGCGCCGGCCAATATCCACCAAGAGCACGCATACCGCGTCATGGCGATCCATTAGCTCGCGCGAGATGGTTTGACTACCGCCATCGAAGCGCTGGTGCGTCACCGTCATCTGATCCATCTGGTAAAAACCACGGTATAAAGGCTCTACAACATCAATACTGTAGTGAAATTGCTCTGTATCTCGTTTCATTGTCAAATTCCTAGTCTCGTAGCACTGCTTTTGTGCGACACTAATGACTTTTGGCGCTGGTGATTAGTCATCTAAATTGTGAATAATTGGTCGTCAATAGACAGAAAAGCTCAAGGCAACTCATGGAGACGTCAGCCGTGCATCGGCATAATGAATCCAGTCCCTCATTCATTGCAAGTTTCGAGACAATCGCATGCTTATAAAACCTTTGATCGTCGGCCTGGTTTTGGTCGCAGTTACCGCCCACGTTTCGGCCTCACCATCGCTGCTAGAAACCTATGACCAGGCACTGGCCAATGACCCGCAATTGGCGATCGCTCGGCTCAACGCCGAAAACGCCCAGCAGGACGTGACCACCGGTTACGCCAACGTGCTGCCCGATGTGACGGCCAACGGCAGTTACCGAATTGGTAGCGACAGCGGGACTGAGTCGCTCTTTCCGAGCTTTGATGCCCAAACCTTAGGCGGCTCGATTACCGTCAGTCAAAATATTTTCGTCTTGGCGGCCTTTACCGCCTACGAGGCCGTCAAGGTCAATGCCACCATCAGTGAGATCGAAGCGGTCTATGCCGAACAAGAATTAATGGTTCGAGTATCGGAAGGCTACATCTCCGCACTGCGGGCGAAAAATGCCTTAGCGGTGTTGCAGGCGCAGCTTGAAGCTGTGGCCCGCCAATACGATCAGACCCAGCAGCGCTATGATGTCGGTCTGGTGACCATTACCGATGTGCTCGATGCCAGTGCTACGCTCGATCAAACCAAGGTCAGCCTGATTCGGGCCGAGTCTCAATACGACATCGCCCTGCAGAACCTATCGGTTATTACCGGTACGATTCCCGATGGTGTGCAAAATATCAGCGAGTCAATGCCGATTACGTCGCCTTCTGAAAACGGTCAACAGCAGTGGGTCGACTATGCCATCACCCAACACCCGGATATTATCGCTGCCGAACGTGGCCTAGAAGTGGGTCGCCTGTCGTTGCAGGCTGAGCGAGAAAATCTGTTGCCGCGCGTCAGTGGCAGTGCCACCTTCGGCTATTCCGATACCTTCGGCAGCTCAGCCTTCGATAACGATGATGAAACTAACTGGAGCGCCAGCTACGCGATTTCGGTATCGGTGCCGCTCTATTCCGGTGGCGCCGATCAGGTGTCCGTGGTCAAGCAGGGTCTAAGCAACAATATTGCCGAGCAGCAGGTTGAGCTACTCAAACGTGCTAAGGCGGTCGCTGTGGCCAACCTGTATCGCACGGTACGGGCCGACGCGCAAAATGTTGACGCCCAGATCCAAGCATTGAAATCGCGCGACAGCGCTTTGCAGGCAACCAGCGTCGGTTATGAAGTTGGCACGCGCAACATCGTCGAGGTGCTTAACTCACAGGTTGCGGTCTTTAATGCGCAAAACGCCTTGAATAACGCTCGCTACGACTATCTGCTCGACTTGCTCAAACTGAAAAAAGAAGCCGGTCAGCTGGCGTTAAAAGATCTGGAAAGCATTGAGCAGTACCTGATCGCCGACTGAACTCTTGGTGAGACGCTGGGACCTCAGCCCCAGGGGGTAGAACGATACCTAGACCTGCGTCCTAATGGCGTAGCGTCGATCCTGGTACCAGCAATGAATTAACAGGCATCAACACCGTTAACCAGACCTGCAGGGCGTTTTATAGCGGCGTTATGAGTATTCTAGCGGGAAGATAAAACGGTTGATCAGTCAACCGTGTAGGGTGGGGCGATCATCTCGTCGAGAATCCCTTCACGAATCGCCTTATTGGAGATGCGCATTTCCTGGATGTCGAACAGATGAAAGATGCGATGTAGGATTATATAACCCGCAGCGAACACGGCAATGCGCCGCGGGTTTAATTCCAACAGATGGGACAATTGCTGCTGGTTCCCCGCTTGGGTTAAAACCGGCAACAGACGATCTAATTGTTTGCGCTTGATCACGCCCTCGTCGGCAATGCCCAGATTATGCATGGCCCAACTGACGGCCTTTATTGTACCAGAGGAACCCATTGCATCGTCCCAGTTGAGATCCTTAAAACGATCCGAGACCGTGGCCAACTGGCTGTCGACAAAGTCCATACAGGCATTGAGTTGGCCTTGGGGCAGGCTGTCGTAATCGAGAAACTCTGAGGTCAGGGTGACACAGCCCAGCTCAAGGCTGGCCACGGCCAAGGGTTCTCGGCCCGAACCGACGATCATTTCGGTACTGCCACCGCCGATGTCGAGTACGAACCGCTTTTGATCTGGTTGCCCTTGCGACACGCCGCGGTAGATGTAGAGCGCTTCATCTTCGCCCGTGAGGATGCGGATAGGCTGCCCCAAAGCCGTCTCGGCCAGGCGCAAAAAGTTTTGGTCCTGATAGAGCATGCGAAAGGCACTGGTGCCGACCGCGGATACGGCGACATCTGGGTAAGCCTTGAGTAATTGGCCAAAATGCGACAGACAACGTAAAGCCCGACCACGGGTTTCATGATTGATTCGGCCGGCATCGACACCGGCGGCCAGGCGCACTAACTCGCGCCGACAGTCAACCGAGACCAGCCTGTTGTTCTCATTTTTCATCAAAACGAGATGAAAGCTATTAGAGCCTAAGTCGACGGCTGCAACATACTGAGGTTCGTTCATGAGTCAAAGTCTTTTTATTTGCCCCAGAATATAGCGGTAAATGGCCTTCAAAGCCAAACAAAGGGTGCCCAAGGTGGTTAAAAATCAGACTTAAGCGTAAGGAGTGTCGAGTTGCCTCTCGCCTTGCAACTTTCAATTTTGACCCACACTGCAAAAAATGGAAAAGAGTCTGGCAGAAATATCACCTACAACAGCCCAGGCAGCAGCAGCCGGGGCCAACACCCCAATGACCCCGCGAGTGACGAAATCAGTCCGCGGTAAGAGTCAGGTAAAATCAGGCCTAAGCCCCTGATGTCGGGTTTTATTTGACCCCTTGGTCAGGCATTCGTCGAGGGGTCAAGCCTATTTAGCGGCCGGTTTTGTCGAGTGGAGGGCGGTCAATACCGATTCTTACGTTGCTACCAAGCGTTGAATCATTAGTATGGTTCTTTCGAGTATGTGCTGCGCATTTTCACGTTTGCGACATACCGCATCGTTATCCTGCTGTTAACCGGCAAACACTATCATTTTGATCGTCTCCAATCGTGACATTGGGGATATGTAAGAACCGAACTGGAAGATTGACATGAAAAAGCTATACCCTGGATTGTACCGACCCGAATTTGAACACGATGCCTGTGGCATCGGCTTTGTTGCCAACCTGAAAGGGCGCAAATCGCATGGCGTCATTGAAAATGCGCTAACCATGCTCGCCGCGATGGAGCATCGAGGCGGAACCGGAGTCGATATTAACAGTGGTGATGGCGCCGGCGTCTTGATCCAGATTCCACATGACTTTCTCGCCGAAGAGACCCTCGCCTTGGGTCTCAATTTGCCTGAGAGCGGTGAATATGGCGTCGGCATGGTGTTCTTCCCGGCGGATGAAACCCGGCGCGCTGAATGCCGCGCCATCGTCGAGCGCAATATCAGCAAATTGGGCCTGACTTTGCTCGGTTACCGACCGGTACCGACCGATAACAGCATGATCGGCCAGACCGCCCTCGATACCGAACCGTGCATCGAACAAATATTTATCCAGAACACCAATTGCAAGACGCAGCAACAGTTTGAACGCAAACTCTATGTATTGCGCAACTACTGCTCGCATCTGATCTATGACACGGTTGCGGGGATCGGCGAAGACTTCTATGTCGCGTCGATGTCCTCACGCACTCTGGTTTATAAGGGTCAGCTGACCACCGCGCAGGTCCGCGAATATTATCTCGATCTACAGAACGAGCGTTGTGTCTCAGCCATGGCGATGTTTCACAGCCGCTTTGCAACCAACACCATCCCGCACTGGCGCCGTGCCCAGCCGTTCCGTTATCTGTCGCACAACGGCGAAATCAATACCGTCAACGGCAACATCAACTGGCTCACAGCACGTCAGGCGCTGTTTGAGTCGGTTAATTTCACTACCGAAGAGATGGATATGCTCTTGCCGATCTACGATCGTGGCATGTCCGATTCGGCCAACCTCGACATGATGGTTGAGCTGCTGGTTTTGTCCGGTCGTCCGTTGGCGCAAGCCATGATGATGGTGGTGCCGGAAGCCTGGCAGACGCAGGACGATATGGACCCGGCCAAGCGGGCCTTCTACGAATATTATGCCTGTATTATGGAGCCTTGGGATGGCCCGGCGTCGATCTCCTTTACCGACGGCAATGTTATTGGCGCCACACTCGACCGCAACGGTCTGCGCCCATCACGCTATTTGGTGACCAATGACGACATGGTGGTCATGGGTTCTGAGACTGGCGCGTTGATGGTCGATCAGTCAACCGTGATCGAAAAGGGTCGCCTCGAACCGGGCAAAATCTTTATTTGCGACCTAGAGAAGGGTCGCATCATCTCCGATACCGAGGTGAAGTCGGACATCAGCAGTCGTCAGAACTATCTCGACTGGGTCGCTGACGAGAAGATCGTCCTGGATGACCTGCCGACCCCTGAGGTGACGGTTGAGCATCCAATGCTCGGCAACTTGCAAAAGCGTCAGCGCGCCTTCGGTTATACCGACGAAGACCTGCGCCTAATCCTAGCCGATATGGTTGGCACGAAAAAAGAGCCGCTTGGCTCCATGGGTACCGATACCCCCTTCGCTATTCTGTCCGATCGGCCACAACATCTGTCGCACTATTTTAAGCAGCTTTTTGCACAGGTCACCAACCCGCCGATCGATCCGATCCGCGAAGAGATGGTCATGTCACTGCGCACTTACATCGGTGGCGACCTGAATCTGTTGGCCGAAACCGCCAAGCATTGCCATAAGCTGGAAATTAAGCGGCCGGTACTCAATAACGAACAGCTGATGAAGTTGCGTTATATCGATCACGCGCACTTCCAGACCCGCACCATTCCGACAACTTTTCGGGCGACTGGTGCCAGCGGCGAATTGGAGCGTGCCCTTGAACGCATCTGTCGCTATGCGGTCGATGCGGTCAACGATGGCTTCCAAATTATTGTCCTCAGCGATCGCGATATCGATACCGATCACGTCGCCATACCCTCGGTCTTAGCGACTGCGGCCGTGCATCACCATTTGATCCGCTCCGGCTTGCGCGCCGACTGCGATATAGTTGGCGAATTTGGCGACGTACGTGAGACGCATCATGTGGCCACCGTGCTCGGTTTTGGGGCATCCGCGGTCAACCCGTACATCGCCATCGAAACGCTGATGGAGCTGCGCAACGACGGTATTATCGACGCCGAGTTGACCGATAAGGATGTCTTTGCCCGCTATGCGTACGCCATCGACTCCGGCCTGCTGAAAATATTTTCCAAAATGGGCATCTCGACCCTACAGTCCTATCAGGGCGCGCAGATATTCGAAGCCCTGGGTATTAAACAAGATGTGATCGATCGGTATTTTACCGGCACCGTGTCGCGTATCGAGGGCATCGGGCTGGATGAGATCGCGCGTGAGTCCTTAACCAAGCACCGCACCGGCTACCCGTTGGAAGATCAGATTTTCATGGAATCGACCCTGCCCTCGGGCGGCGATTATGCCTGGCGCCACGATGGCGAACGGCATCTGTTTAATCCGACCACGGTGCGTTTGCTGCAGCACGCTACCGAGCAGAATAACCAAGCACTGTTTAAGGAATATTGCCGCAATATCGATGACCAGTCGAATTCGCTCTACACCTTACGCGGTCTATTGAAGTTTCGCTCGGATCGCCCGGCGGTACCGCTCGCTGAAGTGGAATCGATCGAGCAAATTTTTAAGCGCTTTGCCACCGGCGCCATGTCGTTCGGCTCCATTTCCTGGGAAGCCCATACCACCTTGGCGATCGCGATGAATCGTATCGGCGGTAAGTCGAATTCCGGTGAGGGCGGTGAAGATCCGATCCGCTTTACGCCGCTGGAAAACGGCGACAATATGATCTCGAAAATCAAGCAGGTCGCCTCGGGTCGCTTCGGTGTGACCAGTCACTACCTGACCAACGCCGAAGAGTTGCAGATCAAGATGGCCCAGGGTGCCAAGCCCGGAGAAGGCGGTCAGCTGCCCGGTCACAAGGTGGATGCTTGGATCGGTCGGACCCGTGGTTCGACCCCAGGGGTCGGTCTGATCTCCCCGCCGCCGCATCACGATATTTACTCGATCGAAGATCTGGCGCAACTTATCTTCGACCTGAAAAACGCTAATCGTGCGGCGCGCATCAACGTCAAACTGGTCTCTGAAGCCGGTGTGGGTACCATTGCATCCGGCGTCTGCAAGGCTTACGCCGATGTGGTCTTGATTGCCGGACATGACGGCGGCACCGGTGCCTCGCCGCTGAGCTCAGTGAAACACGCTGGCCTGCCGTGGGAGCTCGGTTTGGCCGAGACGCACCAAACCTTGGTGCAAAACGGTTTGCGCTCGCGCATCACCGTGCAGGCCGACGGCCAGATGAAAACGCCGCGTGACCTGGCCATTGCCACCCTGCTCGGCGCTGAAGAATGGGGCGTTGCCACGGCTGCCTTGGTGGTCGAGGGCTGTATTATGATGCGCAAGTGCCATCTCAATACCTGCCCAGCGGGTATTGCGACTCAGGACAAGCAACTGCGCGAACGCTACAAGGGCAAGGTCGAGAACGTGGTGAACTTCTTCACCTTTATGGCCGAAGGTCTGCGCGAAGTGATGGCTGAACTTGGTTTTCGCTCGATCAATGAAATGGTCGGTCAGACCCAGTGTCTGGCGTCCCGGACCGATGTCGACCACTGGAAATTTAAAGCGGTCGATCTGGCCCCGGTGCTTTACAAGGCCCAGCCGATGTTCGAAAGCGACACCCTGTACCGGTCTATCGCGCAACAACATCGCATCGATGATGTGCTCGACCGGCAGTTGATTGTCGATGCCGCCGCTGCGCTAGAGCACAGCACCCCGGTGAGCTTGGCGTATCCGATTCGCAATGTGAATCGCTCGGTCGGTGCCATGCTGTCGAATGAAATTTCCAAACGCTACCATGCCGTGGGTCTGCCGGAGGATACCATCAAGGTCAAATTCAACGGCTCTTCGGGCCAGAGTTTTGCTGCCTTTACCGCCAAGGGCGTGAGCTTTGAACTGGAAGGCGATGCCAATGACTACTTTGGCAAGGGCCTATCCGGTGGCAAGCTGGTGGTCTATCCCGACAAGCGCGCGCCCTTTGTCGCGAGTGAAAACATCGTCATTGGCAACGTCGCCTTTTTCGGGGGCACCAGTGGCCAAGCCTTTATTCGCGGCCGCGCCGGTGAACGCTTCTGCGTCCGCAACTCCGGCGTCAGCGCCGTGGTCGAAGGGGTTGGCGATCACGGTTGTGAATATATGACCGGCGGTTGCGCCGTGATTCTGGGCAGCACCGGCCGCAACTTTGCCGCCGGCATGTCCGGTGGTGTCGCCTTTGTGCTCGATGCTAAGGGTGATTTTGCGGCCAACTGCAATATGGAAATGGTCGCCCTGGAAGCACTCACCGAGGCCGATGCGATGCAGTTGCACGGCCTAGTGCAGCAGCATTACGAGCTGACTGAATCCGATGTCGCCCAAGCCTTGCTCGCCGACTGGGCTGAGGCCCTGACCCACTTTACCAAGGTGATGCCAGTCGACTACAAGCAGATTCAGACCTATATGCAGGCCGCGCGCGACTCCGGTAAGTACCAAACCGAAGACGAGGTCACCGAGGCGGCATTTCAGATGCACATTGAATTTTTGAAAGCACCGAAAAAATCCGTGCAAGCTACGGCATAAGGAAACAGACATGGGAAATCCAACGGGTTTTATCGAGATTGCACGTAAGTTACCGGAAGACCGTGATGCCAAAAGCCGGCTAATCGACTGGCAGGAAGTGCACGAGCACTTGCCCGAAGCCGAGATCAAACAACAGGCATCGCGTTGCATGGATTGCGGCGTGCCCTTCTGCATGTCGGGCCAGTCCGAATATGCACCAGTGGTGGCCGGCTGTCCGGTCAACAACCTGATTCCAGAATGGAATGATCTAATCTATCGCGGTCGTTGGAAGGAAGCCTTGCAGCGTCTGCACAAGACCAATAACTTTCCAGAATTTACCGGACGCGTTTGCCCGGCACCCTGTGAAGGTTCCTGCGTATTAGGCATCAATGCTGACCCGGTGACCATCAAGCTGCACGAAGTATCGATTATCGAGCGTGGCTTTAGCGAAGGCTGGGTCACCGCCCAACCGCCGAGCAAACGGACCGGTAAAACGGTTGCCGTGATTGGCTCCGGCCCCGCCGGTTTGGCCGCCGCCGCGCAGTTGAATTCGGCCGGCCATAAGGTCACGGTATTCGAACGGGCCGATCGGATTGGCGGGTTGCTGATGTATGGCATCCCCAATATGAAGCTGCAGAAAGAGCTGGTGGAACGCCGGGTGCAACTGATGTTCGAAGAGGGCATTACCTTTGTCACCGATACCGAGGTGGGCAAGGACATCAGCCTGGCGCAGATCCACGCCGATTTCAGTGCCGTGGTCTTTGCCACCGGTGCGACGGTCCCGCGCGATTTAGTCGTAGACGGCCGATCGGCACAGGGCGTGCATTTTGCCATGGAATTTCTCGGCAAAAACACCAAGAGCCTGTTGGACTCGCAGCATCAGGATGGCCAATACATCAGCGCCCAAGGCAAGGATGTGGTGGTGATCGGCGGCGGCGATACCGGCACCGATTGCGTCGGGACCTCGATGCGGCACGGCTGCAAGTCGGTGATTCAGCTGGAAATCATGCCGCAACCACCTGGCCGCCGTCAGGCCAATAATCCGTGGCCGCAGTGGCCCAAGCGATTGTTGGTCGATTACGGTCAGCAGGAGTCGGTCGCCGTGCAGGGTCATGACCCGCGCATTTACGAAGTGATGACCAAGCAGATAGAGCAGGACGCCCAGGGTCAGGTTGTGGCCGTGCACACCGTGAAGATCGAATGGCAGAAAAACGCCACCGGTCAGATGGTGCCGGTGGAAGTCGCCGGCAGCGCAACCCGCTACCCGGCCGATTTAGTCTTGCTGGCCATGGGCTTTATGGGACCGGAAGCGGCACCCTTGCAGGCGCTGGGCGTTGCCCAAGACGCGCGCTCCAATGCCCAGGCCGCCTATGGTGCCTTCAATACCAATGTCGAGGGTGTGTTCGCCTGCGGCGACGCCCGACGCGGTCAGAGTCTGATCGTGTGGGCGATCAATGAAGGCCGTGGCGCGGCGCACGAAGTGGATAAGTTCCTGATGGGTAAAACCTACCTGCCGAAGTAAGATCCGCAGCACCAAAAAAGCCGCCACCCATTTCGATAATGGGTGGCGGCTTTTTTTTGCCTGCTCTAAGCCCCGCTAAGATACAGGTCAACACGTTGCGCCAATAAAAAGTCTTATTTGCATGGTTAATTGGCAATTAAATGCCAAAATATTGACGACAATTGAGCCAAATAGGGGTCCGATTCGACAATAGGGCCGTTAGTCAGCCAAATCGGCATAGAGCGAAGTCGATAGATAGCGTTCGCCGAAGGATGGAATAATCACCACAATCAGCTTGCCGGCATTCTCCGGTCGCTTGGCAACCTCTAAGGCGCTCCAGACCGCCGCGCCGGACGAAATACCGACCAACAGACCCTCTTGACTGGCCATCGCACGCGCCGTGGTAAAGGCGTCGTCATTGTTGACCTGAATCACTTCAGCCAACAAATCGGTTTCTAAGATGGCCGGAATAAAGCCGGCGCCGATGCCTTGCAAGGGATGGGGTGCCTTGGTACCGCCTGACAGCACTGGCGATGCCGCCGGCTCGACAGCAATGGCTTGGAAGGCCGGATTTTTCGCCTTGAGTGCACGGGCCACACCAGTGACGGTGCCACCGGTACCGACGCCGGCAATCAATATATCGACCTTGCCATCGGTGTCGGCCCAGATTTCTTCGGCCGTGGTGGCCGCATGGATCGCTGGGTTGGCCGGGTTCTCAAACTGCTGGGGTATGAAATAGGTTTCTGGGTCCGACTGTTGGATCTCCTGGGCCTTGGCGATGGCGCCGCCCATGCCGTCTGGTCCGGGGGTGAGAATCAATTCCGCGCCATAAGCCCGCAACAGGATACGACGTTCAGTGGACATGGAGGCGGGCATGGTCAGGATGCATTTATAACCTTTGGCGGCAGCAACCATCGCCAGGGCGATGCCGGTATTGCCCGACGTGGGTTCTACAATCGTCATACCTGCTTTAAGCGAACCATCGGCCTCAGCCGCGGCAATCATCGCCGCACCGATTCGGTCTTTAACCGATTTGCCGGGGTTAAAGAACTCCAGCTTGGCCACAACGGTTGCAACGCAGCCATCCGTTAGCGCGTTTAGTTTGACGAGCGGGGTGTTGCCGATCAGATCGATCACACTGTTGGCAATGCGCATAGAAATCTCCTTAGGGGTTTTTAACTATTGTAATGCCAGGATCCCAACGTTGTTAATAACCATTCTCTCTAATGTGTTGGCAAAAAAAACACCCAAACCCCGGATGGAACCGTCGCAGTCTAAATTTAATGCATTGTCCATAATTTGAAGTTGCGCACAGTCGACTGGTAAATACTGTCTATAGTTATTGGTATTGTTGAAAAAACCGGTTTTTCATAATGAGACAGTGTGAGGAGATACCCGTGAATCGAAGACTGCTTTGGTTAGTTGCCCCCATCGTGATGACAGCTCTGGTGGCCTGTGATCCGACCACTGAGGACACCAACGGCAGTGCCGGTGGCACGGCCACCACCACCGAGGGGGTCGAAATTTCCTTGGGCACGGGTTCTGGCGGCAATTTTAATGAAGGGATAATGAGTGCCTCGGTCGGCGCCGCGTCTCTGTCAGCCGGCGGGACGACCACCGTATCGGTCAATATTGTCGATGTGTCGAGCGACAATGCACTCTATTCAGGCACCCCTGTGGAGGTTGAATTTGACTCTCAATGCGCGGCCTCGGGCAAAGCGACCTTCTCCAACCCTAGCGTGCTAACCTCTACCGGCATCGCCTCAACCACCTATCAGGCCGAAGGCTGTTATGGTGATGACACCATCTCGGCCAAATATACGACGGCAACCGCCGCGGTGACCATCAGCGTGTCACCCGCCGACGTCAACAGCATTGGCTTCAGTGCCTTGTCGGCCTCATCCATTGCCTACGGCAACAGCTCGACCGAAGCGCAACCCAATTTATCCGTCGTAGTCTTCCTCTTGCAGGATGCCCGCGGCAATCCGGTCGAGGGCCAGACGGTAAGCTTTGAAATATCGTCAACCGATACGAACAACGGCGTGGCGCTGAGTAACAGCTCGGATATCTCCGATTCCGAAGGCCTGGTCGAAACCCGAGTCAATGCCGGGACAGCGGCGGCCAATCTGCGCGTCGTGGCAACCTTTAGCCCGAGCGTCGGGTCAGCCATCGCGACCCAATCGCCAGCCATTGCCGTGAATACCGGTCCCGCCGATTGGGACAGCTTTATCGTCGGGCCGGATACCTGTGCGGTGGCCAAAGCCTATAATATCTTTAATTTAACCGCGCAAATCACTGCGGTGGCCGCGGATCGGCACAATAACCCGGTCGCAGATGGCACTGAGATCTCCTTCTGGACCGAGTCGGGGCGCATTGAACCGAGCTGTCAGACGACCTCGGGTTCCTGTTCGGCTACCTGGTGGAGTGGCGGCGGCACCACCCTGGATGAAGGCGGTGCCTTGGGTCTGTCGACCATTGTGGCCTATACCGTTGGCGAAGACTCTTTCGTTGAGCTGACGATGAAAAACGGTCTATACGATGTCGGTGAAACCATTATTGCCGCGCCGGAAATGTTCCACGATTATGATTTTGATTTGGCCTATGACGCCGGCCAAGATACCTATGTCGATTATGATAATAGCGGCACCTACGATGCCAGCAATGGTGGTATTTATAGAGGTGGGCTATGCAGTGCGACGGCCCTGGCGGCAGGTCATTGCGGCGAGGAATCGGTGCTGGTGTGGGACTCGACCCGCATTACCCGCAGCACCACCTTTATGGCCTTGACGCCGTCCGATAGTGGTAATTGGGATGTGACCACGGCCGCTGGTGGTGCGCAAACCTTCAGCGTGGCCGTGAGCGATCTAAACGGCAATCACCCGCCTGCCGGCACAACGTTGACAGCCACCTCGGATACGGTGGATATCGAGGTGCTGAATGGTGCTTCGCCCAACTACTGCCCCGGTGGCCCGGGCAGTCATCAGTTCTTTGTGCGAGTGAAGCCTAAGGCTGCCGATGGCGCCAGTTCTCCGGTTAAACTCTCGGTATCTGCCGGTGGCGAGGTGACATTGGATTACAGCGCGACCGCGACCGACGACGATTAGGTGATGGTGTGTTATGAATCCGGCTAGGGTGTGAGGTCCAGTGCCAGCAGGGCGGCGATAAACTGCACCCGGGCCGTTGGATCGCGCGGTGCCTGTACTCGAATCAGGCTGTCGCTGTCGATCCGTACCATGCCCGGGCCGAGCCAACTTTCGATCTGTTGGCTGAGCGTGGCCATGCGTTGATAGCTCGGGTTGATCAGTGTGAGCCTAACATAGTCGTCCGTGCGCGGTTCATCTGCCACGGGATTCAGGCCGTCTGCCACGGTCACCTGTGACAGCAGCGGTTCGGCCCAAGCCAGTTGTGCCAGCAGCACGCTCGTTAGCAGCAGCCCTCTTCGATCGATCCAACCCAACATCGTCCGCATTGCAATCACCCCTGATCCTAAGTTGGTCCAGTTTAGCAGAGTCGCAGCCTAATGGGCGGTCGTCTGACGCTGGAGTATTTTTACCTGTTCTTGCGTGCTGGCTCACAATATTCCGCCGTCCCCGGGCCGCTGCCTTGATCTTTACTCGCGACTTCCTTAG
>NZ_CEYAVF010000013.1:70299-76109 GCF_982785585.1 Reinekea sp.
CTCAGCCAACACCGCGCGACGGCTCATTGGGCCGACCAGTCGGTAGAGACTGCCTCACCTGTCAATCTCAGGGGTACAACCTATGAAATATCTAACCGGGGGCCGCCTATGACGCCCACTTTAATCCCGCATCGGCTGCGTGGCCCAGGTCGCAGCACACTCCTAGTCACAAGTTTCACGCTGCTGGCGCTCAGCGCCACTGTCTGGGCCAACAGTAGCGTGCAGGAGCGCGAAAACCAGATCGAGCGACCCATTATAGCCAAGAATTTTGCGCTAACCGAGTCGTCGATGCCTGTGCCGGGGCTCGTTGGGCAGAATAGAGCGACCGTTGCGGCCAACCGAGACCGCTATATAATTGGCCTTGTAGACCCATCGGTGGCCCGTTACCGGGGTGGCATTGCCCCCTATGCTGCAACCAGCACCCTAGGGCAGTCGCGCTTAGACAGTCGCTCCCCGAGTGTTCGGGCCTATAACGCCTTTCTGATCGGCAACCAGGACAAGCTGTTGCAGGCGATGACGCGCGTGCTGGGTCGTGTAGTAGAACCGTTGGCGGCCTTGACGGTGGCCACAAACAGCCTAGTGCTTGAACTGACCGCGGCCGAAGCGGCGCAGGTTGCGTTGCTCAAGGGTGTCCGCAGTGTCGCACCGGACCGCCTGATTCCCTTGGCGCAAAGCCAATCACTGGGCGGCTATGCGTTAGCTGGCCCGCCGGTTGCAAGGCTTTTTTGGTCAATCGTGGCATTGGGCGTCGGCCTCTTGCTGGTGATGATTGTGATTGGCTGGCGGCGCGGCTGGCTCAGCCGAAAGCTGTCGCTGTTGGCCCTGATGGCCGCCAGTCTGGGCCTGGTCGGGTGTTTTTACGAAGGCGGTTTTCAATGGATTGGCGCGCCACAAATCTGGTACGGCTCGGCCGACTTGCCCGCGACACGCGGCGAGGGGGTTATTATTGGCGTGATCGATACCGGTATCAATCCCATTTCAGCGTCCTTTGCCGCCGTGTCCGATGATGGCTATCGGCACGTCAATCCCTTAGGCGCCCCAGTCGGGGTGTGCGATCCGGCGGCCCGCGTGTATGACCCAACCTTTCCCTGTAACGATAAGTTAATCGGTGCTTGGGGGGTGCCCTATATCAATAATGGCAGCCCGCGCGATCAAGACGGTCACGGTTCACACACCGCCGGCACCGCCGCCGGAAATCTGGTCTACCGGGCCACCGTGACCGCGCCTACGGGGTTTGCCGTGAGCAAAACCATCGCCGGTGTGGCGCCGCGCGCGAACCTAATTGCCTATTCGGTCTGTGCGCCAGAAGGCTGCTATAGCAGCGCCATTCTCTTTGCCATCAATCAAGCCATTGTCGATGGCGTCGATGTGATCAACTACTCGATCGGCGGCAGCGCCTATGATCCGTGGGACGACTCCGACTCGTTGGCGTTTCTTGCTGCCTTGGATGCCGGTATCTTCGTCGCAACCTCGGCCGGCAATTCCGGACCCGATTTTGCCACGGTGGGCAGCCCAGCCGATGCGCCTTGGTTAACCTCGGTGGCCGCCAGCTCGCACAATTATTTCTACCAGAACAGTCTGGTCGAGCTGCGCGACGCCGATGCAAATCAGCTGCCGGATATCATTGGCCAGTCGATCACACCCGGCTTCGGTCCGGCGGATCTGGTGGATGCGGCCGATTACGGCAATCCGCTCTGCTTGGCAGGTGGTTTTAGCGCGCCGTTCAATGGTGAGATAGTGCTCTGCGATGCCGGCATCATCGCCCGCGTGGCCAAGGGCCAAAATGTGCTCGACAATGGCGCAGGCGGCCTAATCCTGACGCGTCCGCCCATGTCGGCCGATGGCTCCGGCTATTTGGAAGCCGACACCCATGTCTTGCCGGCGACCCATATTACCTACGCCGATGCCGGCCGTTTACGCGCATGGTTAGGGGCTGGATCTGGCCACCGCGGCAGACTGACCGGCACAACCCAAGTGCGCGCCGAAGACTATGCCGATGTGCTCGCCTATTTCAGTTCGCGCGGCGCAAATCCAACCGCCATGAGTGTCGTAAAACCGAACATTACCGCGCCCGGCCGGGCCATCTTTGCCGCCTTTCATGAGGACTATTCCGAGGCGGAACAGGACTACAATATTATCCAGGGCACGTCGATGTCGAGCCCCCATATAGCCGGAGCCGGAGCCCTGCTGAGCGCCTTGCATCCGGACTGGACGCCGATGCAGATCCAGTCGGCGATGATGACCACCGCCAATCTAGCGCAGTTCAAAGAAGACGGTCAGACCCCGGCGGACCCCTTTGATGTGGGTGCCGGGCGCATCGATTTGCCCCGTGCCGCACGAGCCACGTTGTTATTGGACGAAAGCGTGCCCGGCTTCCTAGCCGCCGATCCCTATTTTGGTGGCAACCCGGCCCTGCTCAACTTGGCGGCCCTGGGCGACCAAGCGTGTGTGGTCGATTGCAGCTGGACCCGGACCGTGACCAATGTCGGCGCGCAAGATACTGAATGGACGAGTCGAGCCAGTGCTGCGGTTACCGTCAGCCCGGAGCGCTTTGAGCTGGCACCGGGTGCCAGCACTGAATTGACCTTTGTGGCCGATGCCGGAACCGTTGCGGTTGGCCAGTGGCTCTTCGATCAGGTTGCGCTGCAGGCTAACAGCGACGCGATACCCGATGTGCATTTTCCGGTTGCGGCCCTATCGACATTATCCAACTTGCCCAACTCGATCGAGATCAGCGCCGTGCAACCTTCCGATGTGGTGCGCCTAGAGGGTTTAAAGGCCATCGAGATTAGCGCCGCACGCATCGATATTCGTGGGCTGGCCAAAGCGACCCGCTATAACGACGCGTTGGTGTCAGACCCGACCAATGGCGACCCATTCGATGGCGGTTTCGACCCGTCAATCAGCGGTCAGGCTCTGTTTTTGCTCGATATACCGGCGGGTGCGAGTCGTTTTGTCGCCCAAATCAGTGCGTCCCAATCCGAGGATTTAGATCTGTTTGTTGGTTATGGCTCGGTGCCAGGTTTCGCTACGCTGGTCGACTATGCCGCATCGGGCAGCGCTCTGGAATATCTGAATATCGACTACCCGCCGGCCGGGCCCCTCTGGGTGGTAGTGCAAAACTGGGAGGGAGGGCACAGCAGCCCGCAGGATTTCAGCTTGCATCTGGCCGTGGTGACCGGTGACAGCGGTAATCTCACAGTGAGCGTGCCCTATAGCCAGCCCGCCGGGGAACTGTTCAGTGCCGATATTGGCTTTGTCTTACCCGGATCGCTACCCGGCGATCGCTACTATGGCTCGTTCAGTCTGGGCACCGATTCCGCCCATCCGGCGAATCTGGGGACCATCGGAGTGGATTTGGTGCGTTATTGATCCGGGGTGATTCATAGACCCTACCGATGCAAGGCAGGCAATAACCAAGGCCGCGCGAGCGGTCTTGATTATCAGTTAGAGTGGCGATTTTTTTAGTTTGCTGTCGATTAGCGGTTGACATTGACTGTCACTGTATTTTTGTCCACCGCTGCAACTGAGTTGGTTAAAAGTTGATCTATTGTGCGTTTGGCTCACAAACGACTCAAATTAGCTTTTATAAGTTATTGATATATATGTATTTTTCTGTCCCATTAGGCAGCTGTCTGATTTTGAACCAATCGCCGCACAGCTAGTGTTTAGTGGACTGTAGGAAGTTTTCAAAAGTTTATCCAGAGAGTTATCCACAGTTTTTGTGTGTAAGCCTAAGATTTAATATTGCCAAAATTTTGGCAGAAATAAGACGATAATCGTCAAATATTCCAGTCGACCCAAAACCATGGCGATCGAGAGCAGCGCCAAGCCAAGATCATTAACCGACTGAAAATTGCTGCTTAAGTCGCCAAAGGCCGGCCCCAAGACATTCAGGCAGGCGCTTACCGCACTGACTGCCGACCAGATATCGAGACCGGTCGTCATCATCAGCAACAGCGTCAAGCCGGTACTGGACAGAATAACGAAGAAGATAAAGGCTAGAGTATTGCGCACGACCGCATCGTCGACCGGCCGGCCTTGGTAGCGAATGGTAAGCACGCCATGGGGGTGGATTAGGCGTTGGATTTCCCGGCGGACCAGCTTTAAGAGTATTAGAATTCGGATGATTTTACTGCCACCTGCCGTTGAGCCGGCGCAACCGCCCAGATAGGCACTGATTAGCAGCAAAAACAACCCCGCCAGGGGCCACTCGGTGAAGTCCTCGGCGCCGAAGCCGGTGCTGGTGATAAAGGAGATGAGGATAAAAAAGGCGTGATTCAGCGTGAGTAGCGCAGACTCGGTCTGGCCGGAGAATAAGAGTACGGCAGACATCAGCAGCCCGAACGATAGGATGATCAACAGGAAGCTGCGGGCCTCTTCATTTTCTAAATACAGGCGTGGGTTCTTAATCTTGAACAGCTGAAAATGCAGCGCGAAGTTAATTGCTCCCATGAGCATAAAGAGATCCGACACCAGGTAGACCAACTCGCTGTGAAAAAAACCGAGGCTGGCATCGTGGGTCGAGAAGCCACCGGTCGAGACGGTTGAGAAGCTGTGCGCGATGGCGTCGAACCAGCTCATGCCAACCAGATAATAGGCCAAGGCACAAAGTAGAGTGATCGCACCATAGACCAGCCAAAGATAGTGGGCGGTGTTGACCGTTCGGGCCACCAGCTTGTCGTCTTTGGTCGGCCCCGGGACCTCAGCCTTGAGCAGCTTCATACCGCCGACATTGAGATGCGGCAGCACTGCGACGACAAAGATGACGATGCCGAGCCCGCCGAGCCATTGCAGAAACTGGCGATACATTAGAAAGCTGAGTGGCATGCTATCCAGATTCGACAGTACGGTGGCACCGGTCGTAGTGAGCGCGCTGAACGACTCGAAGATAGCACCGGTCGGACTGATCCCGGTTACAGACGCAATGGGAATAGCCGAGCAGAGGCCGGTTATAATCCAAGCCAGTGTGGCAAAAAGTGGTGCTATGCGCACTTGAATCACTATGGCTTGGTGTCTCACCAACAGCCACAGGAAGGATGCCAACACCCAGAGCGTCAGTCCGGGATAAAAAAATACGCGAGTTAGGTTGTCGTGGAACAGAAATAGAGACAGGTAGGCAAAGCCAACAAACAGGGTGCCGACGATCGCCAATGGCAACATAGACAAGGCAACAAGGCTGTGTAGGTAGCGACTGCGGATGACCATGGCGACTCGAGGGCAAATGCTAAGGCGCTATCATATAACAACTCGCTCGCATTCCCGGCATGATTCGCCAGAGCAATTAGCGCGGGCCTGAGTAGCAGTTCCGGTTCGCCGCGGCAGTCGATCACGCGCTGAACAGGGTGGCGCCGTGGCGTACCCTAGGTGCGAAAAATCGTTTGGATTAGATGAAAGCCGAACTGAGTCTTAACCGGCCCATGCACCACCAAAACCGGCTTGTTAAACACTACGCTATCGAACGCCTTAGCCATGGTGCCGCGTTTGAACTCGCCCAGATCGCCGCCTTTCTTACCCGATGGACAGGTCGAAAATCGCTTCGCGAGCTGACCAAAATCAGCGCCCTGATCGAGACGTTGCTTGATCGAGTCGGCTTCGGCGCGCGTTTTCACTAGGATGTGACGGGCGCAGGCATTTTTTGCGGGGGTGGCCATCGTGGCTCTCCATTTTCGAGTACTATGATTGCAGTGAGCGGGCAAACTAATAGTACAGTAGGGTGTATACCAATGCCGATAGCAGACCGGGGCAGCCGGCCACCAGCAACTTCAACGCCAGACTATTGGCCTGTAAGACCAGTTGCGGATCGGTCA
>NZ_CEYAVF010000013.1:76209-83111 GCF_982785585.1 Reinekea sp.
ACCAGCAACTTCAACGCCAGACTATTGGCCTGTAAGACCAGTTGCGGATCGGTCAGACTGACTTGATCGGGGCGTACGCCCTTGTTAAAACGTCGGCCGCTTAAACGCACCAGAGTCGATCCGAACCAAAACAGTAGGCCGGTAAAAAACACTAGATCGATCGGCTCAGCCTGCTGCACTTGCGGCCACCAGAGCGATAACAGCCCGATAAGGCCTGCAGCCCCAAGGTTAGCAAGCAGAGCAAAGCCTAACACTGTCTTCATGCGTTTCGAACCCTATTCAATGGCAGCCAGAATACAACTATTACGCCACGACTCAAGAGTTTCCGTTCTTCTCATCCACCGGCTCCGGTTGGGTGGGTTGGCGCAGCGGGTCGGCCAGCTCAGGGTTTCGATTGAGCAGATTTTCGATCCAACCCATTAGGCGTTTCAAGGCCCCCTGTTGTTGCTGGTAAAACAGGTAAGCGCGCTGGCCATAGGTGTCGCGCAAATCTTTGGACTGCAGCAAGCCGAGTAGGCGATCGCGCAGCTCATCGACCGAGTGCACCATCACCACCGCCTGTTCGGCACGCATCGCCTCGATAATGGTTTGGAAGTTGGTGTAACTCGGTCCGATCAGCACCGGCACGCCCACGCTAGCCGGTTCGATGGGATTGTGGCCACCGCCACCGTTCAGGCTGTTGCCGATAAAAGCAGCCTGGGCCAAGCCAAAGAAGGTCATCAGTTCGCCCAGGCTATCGATTAAAAACACCGACTGATCGGCGTTCGGCACCTGATCGAGCGAGCGTCGAGCAAACTGAAAATGTTGTTTATAGAGCAGGCCGGCGATCCGGTCGGCGCGCTCCGGGTGGCGCGGGACTAAGATCAATAGGGCGTCGGGTAACTTAATCTTCAACTTGCCGTGCGCCTTGAGCAGCACTTCGTCCTCGCCCTCATGGGTACTGGCGGCAATCCAGATCGGCCGCTTACCGATGGCTTTCGACAACTGTTTGCTGAGATCGCGGGTTCGGGTGTCCAGTGTGATATCGAACTTAATCGACCCGGTGACCTGCAATTTGCGCTCGTCGACCCCCAAGGCGGCGAAACGATCGGCATCGGGGGTGTGTTGCGCGGCAATACCGCTGAGACTTCTGAGCATCGGCCTAGTCAGGGCCCGGACCCGTTGATAACCGCGCTGGGATTGCTCGGATAGCCGAGCATTGGCCAGCAATACTGGTACTTCCGCCCGTCGACAGGCATGGATCAGATTGGGCCAGAGCTCGGTTTCCATAATCACCAACAGTCTGGGCTGTAACCGTTTAACCAGCTTGCGTTGCAGGCCGGGCATATCCCAAGGCAGATAGGCGTGATGAACCGTGGTGCCAAACAGCTTGCGCACCGTAGCCGAACCGGTCGGCGTCATGGTGGTAAGCAGAATGGGAATATCCGGGTGACGTTGCTGCCATTGCTCCACCAAGGGTTTGGCGGCGATGGTTTCACCGACACTGACGGCATGAATCCACAGGCAGCCCTGAGGATAAAGCGGCCAATGGCCCATCCGTTCGGGCCAGCGCAATCGGTAATCCGGTTGTCGGCGGCCCTTTAGCCAGAGTCGCAGCAGCACCAGCGGCAGCAGCAGCGACCAGATGAGTGAATAGGCGGTTAAGGCAAGGCGTGTTTTCATCCGTTACTCCAGCCAGTAAGACAGCACATCGTTTAAATGCAGGTAGCCATGGTCGGTTGTGGCGACTGAATCATCCTGCCAGCGGATCAGTCCGCGCGCCACTAATAGGCTTAGCACCGGGGCAAGCGTCGCGCTTGGCACGCCGGTGCTGTGCTCAAACTGACGCAGGGAGACCGGCTCACGCAGTCGAAAAGCATTGATAAAATAGTCGAACGGTCGGTCGGCTTCCGCAATGCTCTCTTCCTGGCGCATCAGCGGTCGGTCGGCATTGAGATAATCCTTAGGCAACCGAGTTTTCTTCGTTCGGGTGATGCTGAGGCCACCCTGAGTGAGAGCACGGCTATACTTGCCATGGGCGCCGGGACCCAAACCCAAATAGTCACCATAGCGCCAATAGTTCAGATTGTGTTGGCTCTGGTCGGCATCGCGGGCATAGGCCGAGACCTCGTATTGGTTATAACCCTGACTGGCCAGATACTCCTGGCCCGCCTGCTGGATGTCCCACAGGGTCTCATCGGCCGGCAAGGTCGGAGGTTGACGGTAAAATTCGGTGTTCGCCTCGATGGTCAATTGATACCAGCTGATATGGGTCGGGGACAATGCCACGGCCTGGTGCAGATCGGCCAAGGCCTCGGCTTCGGACTGGTCGGGCAGACCGTGCATGAGGTCGATATTAAAGTTGTCGAAGCCCGCTTGTCGGGCGATATCGATGGCTCTTATTGCTTCGTCGGCGGAGTGAATTCGGCCCAGCGTTTGCAATAAACGGTCAGCAAAACTCTGCACCCCAATAGATAATCGATTCACACCGGCCGCGCGAAAGCCGGCAAAACGATGCGCCTCGACAGTTCCAGGGTTGGCTTCCAGGGTGATTTCAGCGTTGTCGGTCAAGCCGATATAGTGCTCGACCCAGTGGATGATCTGGCCGATCGCACTGGCGCTGAGCAAGCTGGGCGTACCGCCGCCAAAAAAAACCGATTGGGCCTTGCGCCCCTGTGCCAAGGAGGCATCTTGGCGAATGTCTTCGTGCATCCGGCTCAGATAGTCGGCTTCGGGAATGTCCTCGGCCTTGGCGGCATGGGAGTTGAAATCGCAATAGGGGCATTTGCGGATACACCAAGGCACATGGATATAGATGGCTAAGGGGGGCAGTGACATCTTAGCGACCCACCGCTGCGGGGTTTTGCTCTAACAGCTGCGCCATGCGGCGCTTAAAAGCCGCCACGGCAAGCCCTCTGTGGCTGAGTCGGTTTTTTTCTGCCTTGCTTAACTGCGCCGCACTGCACCCGTGTGCCGCGACCCAGAAAATGGGATCGTAACCAAAGCCCTTATCCCCGGCCGGTGCCTGGAGCAGAGACCCTTCCCAGGTACCCTGAATGACGATCGGTGTTGGATCATCGGCATGGCGCATAAAGGCCAGTACGCAATGAAAGCGAGCGGTTCGCTCGGCCGGGGGAACGTCTTTGAGATCGACCAACAGCTTGTTCAGATTGGCCAAATCGGACTTGTCACCGCCGGCCATTGAGGCATAGCGCGCACTATAGATGCCCGGTGCGCCTTGCAATGCATCCACTTCCAAACCCGAATCGTCCGACAGCGCGGGTAATCCGGTCAAACGTGCGGCGTGACGCGCCTTTATAAGGGCATTTTCGATAAAACTGAGACCGTCTTCAATCGCATCGGGGACATCTAGCTCGGCCTGTGGCTGAATCTTGATGGCCAGGGGCGCCAATAGATCATTAAATTCCCGCAACTTCCCGGCATTATTGGAGGCAAGAACCCAGTGGTTGGTGCAATACATGGTGCGCATCTCATGGCCAGTTATAGTGTCGGGGATTTTAGCATAGTGCACCCGATGGGCGTAATGCCGATAACGATTAGTCTGGAATTTTAGGCTTAGAGACCAGTTGACGGTCACGATGCATTTTTTATTTCTCTGTCGATGCAAAAAGACCACCTCAGGACTGAGTCTAATTTTCTGGGTCCAAGGCGCGGTGAGAATCACTATAGTATTGATGCTTTTCCGATAAGGCCTTCGGGCCGGGCCGAAGGAACCTAGATTGTTTTTTTGACTATATCCTCACTATTAATGGCCATGCGCACGAAAATAAGTTCGGCGCTGATAGGGATAGTGATACAAAAAATAAAATAGGCGTCACAATTCTCACCGTCTAAGCAGTAGCTTGGTTCGTCCGGGTGGATTCAATTTTTGGTAAAATATTAATATTTTTTATAATAAAAATAATATTAAAAAATAAATTTGTAAAAATAATCAACCCAGCCATAAATTCCATTTGAATTTCATTATTATATTAGTTAATCTTTATGTTGTCTGAAGCGAGGAATGCTTCAAAAAGACACTGCCTGTGTGCAAGCAGGTAGGCACCCACAAGGACGTTTTTTCTATGCCCCTTCAATTGGTTTATGCCGACTCAAAAAAACGCCATTCTGTAGCGCTTCTAAAGCATATTATGCAACCCGGTCCAATACTATTTGCACAACTTTAGGGTGCCCGGCATTTGATGCTTAAAACGGCTTATAGGCAAAATTAATGATCAACTTAACTAGACTTAAGTTGGATCCTTTGGGCCGCCTCGATAAATATTGTTGGTGCCCTTAGGGTCTGGCTTGGTTGTTGCGCTATGCAGCAGTTTTCATCGGTTATAAGAAGGACCTGTTATGACTCAAGGCGTTGAACCAACCGACGAGTTGTTTGCTGTAAAAAACGGACAACATGATGAGCGCGACGTCGCGCCCCCTATCGGGTCGCAGCCGAGTTTAGGGCGTGGCCTGGGTTGGTCAGCCCTGATGCTGGTGATGGTGTCGGTCAGTGCCTTTGTGTATTTGATTGGCTACAGCGTTTATCTGACCCTGGTGCAGTCGCATAGCGCTACTCTGCTCGATGTGGACACCATTGAAACCCTGACCTTAGCCCATTCGGAATCGGTCGATGCGCTATTCGGCCTGTTGGGCTTGGAAACCCTCTTCGTGCTACCGCTGTTACTGTTTGCCGCGCATTTTAAGGGCCAGTCTTGGCGCCAAACCTTGGCGGTTCAAACCTTTAGTCGCTATTGGTTTTGGCTGGCATCCTGCCTGTTTTTGGCCTATTTGGCTGTTTCAGTATCGGTCGACATTCTCTGGGTATCCGAACCGGATGATTTTATCGCAAAGATGCTGGGCACTAAAAGCCTTTGGGCCAGTATCGCGCTAGTGGTTTTTGCGCCCCTGGTGGAAGAGTTTTTCTTTCGCGGTTATCTATTCGCAATGCTCCGGTCGACTCGATTGGGCGCATGGGGCACCCTAGTCATGACATCGCTGTTGTTCACGCTGGCGCACGCCGGACAGTATCAATGGTCGGTACTTTGTGTTGTTGGATTATTGGCTCTTTTTTTGGGTTATGTGCGCGAAAAATCGGGCAGCATCTGGCTACCGATTCTGTTTCACGCCTTGAACAATCTGTTGGCTGTTGTTTTCGTGATTTGGCTTGGTGTGTCATAACTTAGGGTTGCCGGTTCAATCGTCCCGGTTGTGTTGTTGAAATTTTAAAGTGAAAAGGAAATCAGATGTATAAAAAAATCCTGGCCCTTGGGCTGCTTGTTAGCTCCCTCGCTGGTTGTGCTGTGGTCAGCTCGCAATCCGACCCGAGCATGAGCATGGACCGTTATAAACCCCATACCGCTTGGCAGCCTACCCCAGACCCACTCGTGCAACAGGGCGTTCTCGACAACGGACTGCGTTGGGCCGTTAAGGCGTTACCGGACAATGACAATAGGGACCGGGTAGAGCTGCGCTTGCGCGTGCGCGCCGGCTCACTCGATGAACTGGACAGCGAACGCGGCCTGGCCCATATGGTCGAGCACCTAGCCTTCAACGGCACCGCCCGCTTCCCCAAACATGAGATGGTGGCGTTTTTTGAATCCGCTGGCATGAGTTTTGGCGGCGATATCAATGCTTACACCGGTTTCAACGAAACCGTTTACAGTCTAACGGTGCCATCAGATCGACCGGATCTCATCGCAACGGCTTTTGAGGTGCTGTACGACTGGTCGACCGCGGTTAGCTTCGAGGCCGATGAGGTGGCTAAAGAGGCCCCGGTGATCGTTGAGGAGTGGCGTCTCAGTGAGGGCACAGAACAGAGCGCTGGACTGCAATTCTTCAATCATCTTTATGCCGATACGGCCTATCCTGAGCGTATGCCGATTGGTGATATGAGCATCGTTAAGGCAGCGACCGCCGAGCAATTGCGCGGCTTCTATCAACGCCATTACCGGCCCGACAATATCGACGTGGTAGTGGTCTATCCAGAGGGTAGCATGGATGCAGTCGCAGCCATTGCATCCACCTTTGCCGGTTGGCAGCGCGAGCCGAGCGCTATTGATGAGCCGCAAGGATCAGCGGTTGACTTAGCCGGGATCGAGCTCTTCGGTCTAAGCGACAGCGACCAATTGAACTCCTTTTGGTTGCTATATCTGCCCGGTTTGTCGTATGAAACGAACAGTGCCGCCGGCAACGAGCTGGGCTTTATTGAAACTCTGTACACCCAAGCCCTGACGGGTCGACTGCAGCGCTTGGGTGAGCAGGAGCAGGCAGCCTTGATTGATAGTAGTGCCGGTATTGATAGTTTAGAAGACGGCCAAAAGCCCCTGCAGATCTATGGCACCGTTTATGAAGGTCGTAGCAGCGAAGCCTTGACGGCGCTCGCCGCCGAGCTTAGGCGGATGAAAAGGTACGGCATCAGTACCGAGGAATATCAGCAAATTGGTGGCCAGTTTCGCATCAGTATTGAAAACTGGGTGTCGAGCTTGGCTGGAGCATCTTCGGCAGAGCATATCGACTGGTTGATGTCCGACATCAGTGAGGAAGAACTGCCCGAAGATCCCGAGTCGATGTTGGCGAACCTGGACCAGCTGCTCAGCATCCCATTGGCGGATGTAAATCGGATCATTGCCAAGGCGATACAACCCGGTCACCTGCGCGGCTATTTCTTCCATCCTAAGGGCGCTGAGTTCGACGCTGCAGCGGCTAAGGCTGCCTACTTAACCGGTTGGCAAAATAAGTTGGAAGAACGTACCGCTGTGTCAGCAGGGTTCCAGGCTGACGCCTATCGTTTCCCTGGACTCATAGCCAAAACCGACGATCGCTTGGACAGCGAGGGCCTGATGCTCTGGACACTCGAAAATGGACTGTCGGTGGTCTTTAAGCCCACCGATTTGGAGCCGGGTCGGGCCTACGTGCAAACCCTG
>NZ_CEYAVF010000014.1:0-1429 GCF_982785585.1 Reinekea sp.
CCGACGACCTTCGGGTTATGAGCCCGACGAGCTACCAGACTGCTCCACCCCGCATCAAACTGTTCTGAGAGGCTAGTAGCTCAATGCCCCTCAACTGATGCGTATACTACGGGGTTCTCATTTTAAGTCAACTAACTTTTTGATTTATTTAGGTTTTTTATTTTAACCAGCGTTTTCGGGCAGCGAGCATTCGAGCCTCCAAGGCATTATAAGCGTCTTGTTTCACGGCACCCTGGGCCAGCCATTCGACCACCAATTGGTTGATATCGGCATCGGTGGTGACGGCGCCCATGCTGGTCGCCAGACGGTGCACCTTGAGCTGCATCCGGATGGTTGCGTCCTCGGCCGGGCTCTCACTCTGGGTCATAATTTCCAGGTCAATGGTCTTCTCATGCAGGGTCTGTTGATTCAGATCCTCCACCGGCTGGTGCCAGCCGGTTAGTGCCTGTATGAGTGGCTTGGCTGGATCGGGTATGGTCAGGCTCTGCCAAGCGGCTCGAGACTCGGCGTCGCTCTGGCCACTAAACCGGGCTGACCGGACCCAGGCAAACAGGGCCTGCCAATCCTGGTCGGTCAGTTCGACCCGCTTTTGGGTCCGGGCGGCATCAAAGGCATTGCACAAATCCTGATACTGGGTCGACATTCGCTGGTAGTGCGCCTTGGGCAATGTGCCCAGGGCGAGGAACTGTTGTTTGAACTGGGCAAAGTCATCGGCATGGGCTAACAATTCCGCCGAGTCAACAATCGAGGCCATCTTGCCGAGCAACAAATCAGCCTGTTCCTTGTTCACTTCCAGGTCGGCCTTGAAGGCAATAACCTGCTCGTCTTTACGCGCAAAAATCTGGTCGCACACTTTACGGAAGTCTAACCATAGAGTCTGCTCGTCTCTGCGGCCGACCATGCCTATGGCCTTCCACTGTTGCTGTAATTTTTTAACCTGGTCGGTGGCCGAGCGAATATCCTCTTGCGTCAATAAGACCTTGGCCTGTTCGATAATGGCTACCTTACTGGCTTTATAGACGGCTTGCTCCTGACGCAGTCGATCAAACAGGGTGCGATGGGATTTATCGAATGCCTGTTGCAGCGCCTTATTGGCAATCCGATCCACAGGGGTGTACTTAGTCCAGTCGTTACGAGCGATCTGCAAGACTCGGTCTATCTCTTTAATATCCGGGTTTTGCCAATCGACTAGCTGACAATAGACTTCAAGCTGTTCCACCACCTCTTTGCGCTTGCTTAGGTTCACTTCGCGCAGATGACGCTGCTCGGTAAAGAACTCCCGGCACGGCTCATAGGCCAGTTGGGCTAAGCGATGAAACTCCTCCCATAGGTCTTGCTGCTGATCCTGCAGACCCCGACTCAGGGTTTTCCACTCGTCCTGCATATCCCGAATCGATTGGGCACGGAATTCTGGATCGAGCGATTGCTC
>NZ_CEYAVF010000014.1:1529-42164 GCF_982785585.1 Reinekea sp.
CGTCCTGCATATCCCGAATCGATTGGGCACGGAATTCTGGATCGAGCGATTGCTCGATCAGGGCCGTCATGCGTCGGATCAGGGCTTCCTTCTTGGGCAACACCGCAAAGGCTTGCCAATCGCGTAGTTTAGCCAAGGCAGCGGTGGTTTCATCGAGTTGCTTGCGCACGCCAGCGTGATGGCCCAGGTCAAAATCCTTGAGCAGGTCTTCGACGCCGTGATACAGGCCAGAGGCGCGCCGAATTTGACCGTCCTGGACGGCCGACAGACAACGGCGCAGCTGGCCACGAATGGCACGCACTTGGCTCATTTCATGCTGCCGGTGCGCGGCTAGGCTTTTTTGATGTTGCTGCAGCCCCTGACGCAGAGCGATGACAACCTCAGGTGACTCGGTGCTGATGACAGGCGCCATCTCGTGCAGCCAATCCTCCAACTCATGCACCAACTTGTCTGCCGATTTGCCGTCGACCAGGAGTTGGTCGGGTATGGTCGCCAGTTCACCGTGCTGTGCGATCAATTTGCTTAGTTTGGGCAGGCCCAAGCTATAGCTCCGGCAGGCCTGTCGAAAAGCCTCGGCGTCGGCCTTGATCACCGCGCCCAGGGGCTCGGACTGTTGCCATTGAGCTTGCATCTCATCGAGAAAATGCTCGGCTGCGGCGATTTTTTCAGCACTGAAATCGCCAACCTCAATAAACTGACACATCCATTTAACCAATGCCTCGACCATCGGCTGTCGATCGATTGCCGGCAACTCGGCCGCAATGGGTTCCGCTTCCGGCTCTAGAGCAAGGTCAGTACTCAGTATGGCCTCAATTGGGGCCGCGTTATCGTCTAGCGCGGACGCTTCAGGGTCGGTAGGGACCGATGCCGATTTGGGCTCGACCGGGGTGAATACCGCCTGAGCCACTGCGCGGTTAACTTCAAACTCGGCCTGGAGCACGTCCGAAATATTCTTGAGCTCGCCCCACTGTTCCAATAAGCCCTTGTATTTGGCGATATACATCGGCTCGAGGGACCCATGCGCCAGTCGCCTCATGGCGTCCAACACCGCCTCTTGCTTATCCAGTAAGGCTTGGGCGGCCTTCTTATCCGTCGCTAGGCGATCGAGCTTATCGGTCGCAATACGATGGACAGATTTATCCTTACCCTTGGTTTCTTTTGCCAGGGCGGCCAGTAAGTCGGCATCGGTCAGTTCCGTGGCGGCCACTTTGCGCACCGAGGCCATATGGCCAGTCAGCGCTATATCGTGCCATTGCACTTGGCTGACAGCCTCGGTCGGCTGCCCGTGCTGGACTAAAAACATTATGCCCGGCAAGCCGGTCAGGTGAGCACTTACTTCCGCCAAGCTATAGGTGCCCTGTTTAATCGCTTCGGTTAGTTGGGTCCATAAGGGCGCCTGGGCCTTGCCCGGCGCGCTGACAATTTTGGCTGCCAGCTCAGGCAGTGAATCGGCTTGCACAACGGCCGGTGCCGGAGTCGCTTTGGCCTTGGCTGGCGTGCCAGTGATGGGCGGTGATTTACGCGAAAAGAGCTTCTTAAACATGATCAATACTCCACAAAAAAAGGCCAGATAAACCGATCGGGGGGCGATCTGTCACCGGAAACTGTAAATTGGTAGAACTACGCGTTAGCATACCCTGAACGGAGATGGCGCGGAACAGGGTAACTCGACGATGCAAACACCCCAATCAGGTGACATGACCCTACTATGGTATGACTACGAAACCTGGGGTGCCAACCCCCAGCGCGACCGCCTGGCGCAATTTGCCGCGGTGCGCACCGATCTGGAGCTGAATCCGATTGGCTCGCCCATCGATCTGCTCTGCCAACCAGCACTCGACACCCTGGTGGATGCCGATGCGGTCGCCATTACCGGTTTATCGCCACTCGACTTGGCCGCGCGTGGCCTGTCGGAATGGGACTTTGCCCACCAGATTCATCAGCATTTGTCGCTCTCGGGCACCTGTTCGGTGGGCTATAACAGTATTCGCTTTGATGATGAATGTACCCGCTATTTACTCTATCGCAATATGCTCGACCCCTATGCACGTGAATGGAAGAACGGTAATGCCCGCTGGGATCTGCTCGATGTAGTGCGCATGACCCATGCGTTGCGGCCCGATGGCATCAATTGGCCGACGCGGGACGACGGCACACCCTCCTTCAAGCTCGAGCACCTGAGCGCGGCCAACGGCTTGGCGCATGCCAAAGCACACGATGCCGTCAGCGATGTCTTGGCGACCATCGCGCTGGCCAAGTTGATCAAGCAACGCCAACCCAAGCTATATGACTATGCTTTTAGCCTGCGTTCCAAACATCGGGTTCGTCAGCATATCGATATAGAGGGCCGGCAACCGCATCTGCATTTTTCCGGCAAGATCCCGGCGTTGGAACATTGCATGGGCATTGAAATCCCCCTAATGATGCACCCGGAACGCAATAACGAGGTGATCGTTATCGATATCCGTAACGATCCCAGCTGGCTACTGGCCCACGACGCCCAAACGCTCAAGACCTGGCTGTACAGTAAGGCTGCTGATCTGCCCGAGGGTGCGACCCGACCGCCGTTCAAAACCGTGCACTTGAACCGCAGCCCGATGATCGCATCGATGACCCTGTTAGATGCCGTCACAGCAGAGCGGCTCGATGTCGACCTGGTCCGCATTCAGGTACATCAGGCCATAGTAGAGGCTCATCCGGAATTGCGTGCGCTGGCGCTGGCCGTCTTTACCGACCAAGACCGACGTGAGCCCCCTGCTGACCCTGAACATGCGCTCTATTCCGGCTTTATCGACGATCACGATCGCAACCTATTGAACCGAATGGCCAGTGACCGCATCCACAAAGAACGCTGGCTCGATGAAACCCATCTGCTGCACGATGATCGCTTACCACCTTTGGTCGAAAGCGCACTGGCGCGGAACTTCCCATCGGCGTTGAGCGATGCGCAGTTTGCCGGGTGGAAAAACAGCCGCCTCGGCGTGCTTGAGGATCCGGACCGAGGCCAAGCCTTAAGCATCTCGAGCGCGCTCGAGCGCGTCGCGGCAAAGCTGCTAGACTCACCGGAGCACGCCGCCTTACTCGACACCCAAGCGTATTTGCTGCAGCGCCAGAGCTATTGGTTCGGGGCCGCTCCTCTGGCGACTCATAAAGCGTCCGTTGAGGACTCGGCACCACCGGCCGAATCAGAAACGGACGCACCGGACAGCAACCTTAATGATCAAATGGACTTATTTTAGTGTTAGGAAAAAAACCGTTCGCGCTTGCCCTATTTTGTTATTCACTGCTGTTTGGCCTTGAGGCCCTGGCCGAATCGACCGATGTTCAGGCGATTCGAATTCAACGTCAGGGGCTGCTGAATCTGATCAGCTATATCGATCAAAAGCCTGACATATTTAATCGATCGAAACTTCTCCCGGTGCTGCTAAATCGGGCTGAGAAGCAGACCGTGCTCGATGTCTGGGGGGTTTATCTGGACTATATGGCCACCCTGGGTGTACTGGCCGACAAGAATGAGCTCTATCAGCGGCAATCTTCGGCCGAGCATGATCGGCGCATGCAAATACACGCCTTCGCCATGACGGCTTATTACCGCTTCGGCTTGGCATTTATCAGTCGCATCGGTCGGGATCCGGAACTGGTGAAATGGCTCAACCTTGCTCATCCGGATCTGGAGCTGCCCGCCAAGATGTATCAAAAATTCAGCAATCAGGTTTTGAGTGACTGGAACACTGTTCGCTTCGATGATCTCACCAGCAGTTTATCGGTCGATGCGCAGTCGTCTTTTGCCGCACAATTTTCCGCCGATCGACTGGCCGTTCGGCAGCAGAGTCGCACCGGTTTGTTGGTCGCCAACAGCGCCGGCACGGTAAGCCGTTCGCTATTTAGAACCTGGTTCCCAATCCAGCGAGGGGTCGCCAAGGGCATGGGCAAGGTCAAGGTTTGGCGTATTGGCGAGACACTGATCACGCCCGAGCAAGCCTTAAGCTTCAGCCGAGATTTAGAGCCAGGCGACTTTTATCTGACCCGCAAGGAATGGCGCCTGACCAATGTCGGCATTCCCGGCTTTTGGACCCACTCGGCAATCTATATCGGCTCGCACGCCGAACGCGAGCAATACTTTGATACGCCAGAGGTTAAGCAATGGCTCGCCGAGCAAGGTTTTAACAGTTTCGATGCGCTCTTGCGTGCGACCAGCGAGATCTATGCCCGACATCCAGGGTATGACGCCATGGGCGAGGTTCGGGCCATCGAGGCACTGAACGCGGGGGTTATCTTTAATTCCATTGAAACATCGCTGGCAGCCGACGGCGCCGCCATATTCCGCCCGTTGCTGGGCAAGCTTGAAAAAGCCAAGGCCATCCACAACGCCTTCTATTACACCGGTCAACCCTACGATTTTGATTTCGATTTCGACAGTGACAATGCCATGGTGTGCAGTGAGCTAATCTTTAAAGCCTATCAGGCGGGCACGACACAAACAGGTGTCGACTTCCCGCTTTACACCGTCGCCGGACGCAAAATGTTGACACCTAATGAAATTGCCCAATGGTATGACGCAACGGTAGACACCGCTGAACAGGAGATTGAACTGGTGATGTTTATCGACGGTAATGAAAAGGACCGCGTCGCCTTTCGGTCCAACTCGGCCGCCTTCAAGGGCTCGTGGCAGCGACCCGACTGGTATCTGTTTAAGCAATCCCCGTCCGCCCTGATCGATGCATTTACGACTGAGTCAAACTGAGTCGATACTCAGCTTCGGCTTAAAAACCGGGTCACCGCCTGTTTGAAATCGTCACTGGCCAACCGCTTGCGGAACAGTTCGCCTTCTTCTTCCATGGTTTGCAGGGTTTTCGCCATATAGGTCTGCTTCATTAGGCGCTTGGTGATAATCAAGGATTCCAGCGGCAATTGCGCCAAGGCCTGTGCCTGATGAACGGCGGCACTGAAAAACTGCTCATCATTATAAACCCCGTTGATTAGACCGGCGGCCTTGGCTTCCTGACCATCGAAGGTCTTGCCGGTTAACAGCCACTCCGCGGCCTTGGCATGACCGACGCGCAGCGGCAACAGGTAAGACGAGGCAAATTCTGGCACCAAACCCAGCTTCACGAAGGGTAATTGAAACAGCGCGCTCTCGCCGGAAAAAACCAGGTCGCAGTGCAGCAACAGGGTGGTGCCAATGCCAATGGCCGGGCCATTGACCGCGGCGACCAGCGGCTTGGGAAAGTCAGCCACGGTCTGCAGAAACCGAAACACCGCCGACTCATCATCCACCGGCGGATTATCGAGGAAGTCTTGTAAGTCGTTGCCGGCGGTAAAACAGGACTTCTGACCGGTAATCAGAATCACGGCGACCTCCGAGTTACTGCGCGCACCGATAAAGATATCGCCCAAGCGACGGTACATCTGCTCGGTAATGGCATTCTTTTTTTCAGGCCGATTAAATTGGACTTCCAGTACACCGTTGTTGAGACGCGTTTCTATTTCAGACATGTGGCCCACCTTTGATGATAAATGGTTTTGAGGACAAACGGTTTAATGATATAGAGTTTTAATGGCTAACAATCATGACTCGCAGCAGTAGGACGTTATCTCTAATTTAAACGAGCGTTTGAATTTTGCAAGCTTATCTCGATGCTGGGCGGCAAACCTGTGCAACTTTAGTCTGGGAACAGCCTCCACCCTGATATTTGTTGTACACTTCCAGCCAATAATAATACCGAGGCGCCACCTCGATCCTGATGGAGAGCAGTATGACTCTGATAAAACAAGCCGATATAATCCAAAGTGTTGCCGATGCCTTACAGTATATATCCTATTATCATCCCAAGGATTTTATTCAGGCCATGCACCAGGCCTACGAACGTGAAGAATCCCCTGCCGCACGGGATGCCATTGCCCAAATACTAATCAACAGTCGAATGTGTGCCGAAGGCCACCGGCCAATTTGCCAAGATACTGGCATTGTGACAGTCTTTGTTGAGGTCGGCATGAGTGTGGTCTTTGGCGATGCGACCATGAGCCTCGAAGACATGATCAATCAAGGCGTGCGCGAGGCCTATGCCCTGCCCGACAATGTCCTGCGTGCCTCGATCTTGGCCGACCCGGACGGTGCTCGAACCAACACCAAAGACAATACCCCCGCGGTCATCCATACCCGCTTAGTGCCCGGCACTACCATCGATATTCAGGTCGCGGCCAAGGGCGGCGGCAGTGAGGCCAAGGCTAAATTTGCCATGCTGAATCCATCCGACTCGGTGGTCGACTGGGTCCTGAAGATGATCCCAGAAATGGGGGCCGGCTGGTGCCCGCCGGGCATGATCGGTATCGGCATTGGCGGTACCGCTGAAAAGGCCATGATACTGGCCAAAGAAAGTCTGATGGCGCCAATCGATATTCAAGATTTACAGGCCAAGGGGGCGAGTAATAGGGCCGAGGAACTGCGCCTGGAGTTGTTTGATAAGATTAACAAGTTGGGCATCGGTGCCCAGGGTTTAGGCGGCCTGACTACAGTATTGGATGTTAAGGTACTGGATGCGCCCACCCACGCGGCCAATAAGCCGGTTGCGATCATCCCCAACTGTGCCGCCACGCGCCACGCTCATTTCACGCTCGACGGCAGCGGCATCGCCGATTTGCCCGTGCCAACACTCGCCGACTGGCCGGCCATCGTTTGGGAAGCCGGTCCATCGGCACGCCGAGTCAACCTCGACACCCTGACCAAGGCCGAGACGCAAACCTGGCAGCCTGGTGAAACCCTGCTCTTATCGGGCAAGATGTATACCGGTCGCGATGCCGCGCACAAACGCATGGTCGATATGATCAACAAAGGCGAACCGCTGCCAATCGACCTGACCAACAAGGTGATTTATTACGTCGGCCCGGTGGATCCGGTGCGCGAAGAGGCGGTCGGTCCCGCCGGCCCAACGACGGCGACCCGCATGGACAAGTTCACCGATACGGTACTGGAGCATACCGGCCTAATTGCAATGGTCGGCAAGGCTGAACGCGGACCGATCGGCATCGAGGCGATCAAGAAGCATAAGGCGACCTATCTGATGGCCGTTGGCGGTGCCGCCTATCTAGTCTCGAAGGCAATCCGCAGCGCCAAGGTGGTGGCCTTTGCCGATTTGGGCATGGAAGCGATCTACGAATTTGTGCTCGAAGAAATGCCGGTCACCGTTGCAGTGGACTGCAATGGCGTATCGGTACACAGCACCGGGCCACAGGAATGGGCCGCAAAGATTGCGGCAAAAGAAATCGTTTAGGCCGCTGCTTGGTAACCACAGGGCCGTCCTGCTGCCAAAGGCAATAGGGCGGCCTTGCCAAGGGGCTTGCGCTAAGCCCTAGTGCAGCCTGTCGTCGAAATCTTCGACAGGATCATCCAGCTCGTTGTGCACCATTAGGACGTCCATATCGGTTAATTGATCGTAGATGGCATCCATTTCGGTCAACAACATATCCAGCCAATCCTTAAACATCGGCGCGCTCAGATGCTTCAGCGGTATCGCTAGAGTCAGCAGCATGCGCGGCACGTCCTCATCATCCATGGAAATCATCACCTTCAGCAGACTGAAGTCATAATTCATAAAATGCACGGCGCCTTGCAGTGGTAACACCGCTGACGGTCGAATGGCAATCTCGGTCAGCACCGAGCAGCGATCGGACTCGACGAAACAACGCGCTTCGAGCACTCCCGGCCGACCTTCCCACACCGGCAAATGTATCCCTTCACAGTCTGAACAGACGTAGGCTTCCAATGAGCAAGCCTCTATCCAGCTTTGTACTTGATCACGCGATAAGGCTTTCATGCGGTCCTCAACAATGAGACTCAATAAAACAGCGACAGATTGTAGTGGGTTCTGGGCGAGTTTGCACTGCGCCGAGCGGCCATTATCGCGACAAGACTCGAAATGCACCCGACTTTAGCGTTATGCTAGTGCCTTTGCGATTCAATCCCCTGGAGTCATCATGTTTGAACAGATTCAGGCCCCCTCGGCCGACCCGATTTTATCGTTAATCAGCGAATTTAAGAATGATGCACGGACCGATAAAATTGATCTGGGCATCGGTGTCTATCGCAACGATAAGGGCATCACACCGATCATGGCTGCCGTGGCACAGGCCGAACAGACTCTGCTGAAAACGGAATCCACCAAGGCCTATCAAGGATTGGTCGGCGATGAAAACTTTAACCTGGCCATCCAGTCTCTGCTCTTGGGTGGCACTTCGGCGATGGCCCGCGCCAGCACCCTGCAAACGCCGGGTGCCAGCGGTGCCTTGCGCAATCTGGCCGATCTGCTCGCCTTTGCACGGCCCAATGCCACCGTCTGGATCAGCAACCCCAGCTACATCAATCATCGCCCTATTATGCTTCGTGCCGGTTTGGCCGTGCAGGAATACGCTTATCTGAACCCGGTGACCAAGGCAGTGGATGAAACCGCGATGCTGGCCCAAGTGGCCCAATTGGGACCCGACGATGTCCTGCTGTTACACGGCTGCTGCCATAATCCAAGTGGCGCCGATCTGAGCCTAGCGGCTTGGCAGCGGATCGCCGAGTTGGCTCAGCAACGCGGTTTTCTACCCTTTGTCGATATTGCCTATCAGGGTTTGGGCGACGGCCTCGAAGCTGATGCCCAGGGCCTGCGGCTATTGGCCAACGCCGTGCCAGAGCTGATGATCTCTACCTCCTGCTCGAAAAACTTTGGCCTCTATCGGGAACGCACCGGTGCTGCCATCCTGGTCGGCGAGGATGCCAGCCATGCGCATAATGGCCGCGCGAAGATGTGTGAATTGGCGCGCGGCAGCTATTCGATGCCGCCCTCGCATGGCGCTGCGATCGTCAGTACCATTTTGGCCGATGATCAACTCAATGGCCTCTGGCGGGCCGAACTCGACACCATGAACCTGCGCATCAACGGCTTACGTTCGGCTCTGGTCGAGGGTTTCCGCATTGCCACCCAAGGCGAAGACTATGACTACTTTGGTCACCACAAGGGCATGTTCAGCCTGACCGGGCTCAGTGATGCCAAGATCGCTCGCCTCAAGGCGGACTACGGCATCTATATCGTTAGCGGTGGCCGCGTCAATATTGCTGGCCTGCAGCTCAACGAGGTTGATGCGTTGGTCGCGGCCGTTGTCGCGGTCAATCGTTAGGCCTGAGTCCATGTGCTCGACTGACCATCACCCAGTGCCGGACCGGCCGCCGACGTCGGTAAACCGCCTTGCTTAGGCTGCTGCGCCCGGGTCACCTCTTGGTGATTCTGGTGCTGGCGGTGACGCCGCTGTTTTTTATCGGTGGGCCGAGCGCCGTTGCCTTGCCTTTTATCCGCTATGGCTGGAATCTCGGCCATATAGGCTTCTTTTTCCTGGCCACCGGCCTCTATTGCTCATTCCGGCCCATCACCCGTTGGCCACAGGTCGCCCTGGTCCTGGCGAGCATCTTCATTCTGAGTTTGCTGCTTGAGCTAATTCAACATCAGGTCGGGCGGGATTTCAGTAGTCGGGATATGCTGCGCAACCTGGTTGGTGCCACTCTGGCACTGTTTTGGCGCGCGCGAGCGCACCTACATCCTAGCCTGATCAGTTTTGCGATCCTACTACTGCTGCTCGATCTGAGTGGCTTCGCCTGGACGGCACAGCAGGATCTGCGGCGGCAAAACCGAGCGCCTCTTATTGAGAATTTCGAACAGGGAGACTCACTGGCCCATTGGCATGGGATGACTGAAATCAGTCCCGATCGAGTGTCGGAAGGTCGCTTCGCCGGCCAGGCGCGACTCAAGGCTGGCCATTTTTCAGGCGTAAGCCTCGCGCCAACGTTGGCCGACTGGCGCGGTTACCAGCAGTTGCAACTGCAGGCACACAATCCCAGCAGCAGGGTGCAGGTGTTGACCGTTCGCATCAATGACCGAGCCCATGAATTGTCGGCTCAACTGTATTCGGATCGCTATAATCAGAGCTTCGAACTGACGCCGGGCTGGAACCACATTAGGGTGCCCTTGGCGGCGGTCCAATCGGCGCCGGCTGGGCGTGCGATGGCGATGGACGGTATATATCGCCTGGGTCTGTTTTTTGCCCAACTCGACGCGCCGCTGCTGTTAACCTTGGATGATATCCGCCTAACTTCAGACTAAACCCGAGTCGACATCATTGAGCACGGTCACCGCATCGGCCTGGGCTTCGAAGAAGAAGCAATTGCGCCTATTGGTGTGACAGGCTGGGCCCTGTTGATCGACCAGCAGCAACAAGGTATCGCCATCACAATCGGCACGCAGCGCCACCAGTTGCTGTCGGTGACCCGAGCTTTCGCCCTTGCGCCAATAGGTTTGGCGCGAGCGCGACCAATAACAGACCTGACCGGTGGCCAGGGTTTCGCTAATCGACGCCAGATTCATCCAGGCCATCATCAGCACCTCGCCACTATCGTGCTGTTGGGCGATCGCTGGGATCAAGCCATCGGCATTGAACTTCAGTGCCTCGATAAACGCCTGTTTATCGATTTGTGTCTGGGCGGGCGCCCGTTCCCATTGTTTAAACATGTTGACCTCAGAGAATGAAAAATAAAACCAGCGGAATAACCGCTAGGCTACCAACATTGGCGAACAGCACAATGGCCGCGACCTTATCAGGTTGTTGCTGGTATTTGTCGGCCAAGAGGAAGTTCAGGATCGCCGGCGGCAGGGCGGCGAACAACCAAACCATTTTCTCCAGCGTATCGGGTAGCTCAACCCAATGAATAAAGAGCGCCGCCGAGGTCAGGCCCAACACCGGCGCCGCGATCGCGCCGGCCAACCCGATGCGCCAGCCGTGAAAATCCAAGTTCACCAACCGGACGCCTAGGGCAAAGAGCATCAAGGGTACGGCGACATCGCCGAGCATGCTCAGGCCGGTGACCAACCAGGGCGGTAAACTGATCTTTAACACCGAAAGGCTAATGCCGATCAACGACGCGATAATGATCGGCTGTTTCAAAAAGCTGAGTGAGCGCTTCTTCGGACTGAGGAGCCAAATCCCAACGCTAAAATGCAGGATGTTTTCCAAGATAAAGAGGATCAGGATGGCTGGCAAATACTCTTCGCCAAAGGTCAAGACCAGTAAGGGTATGCCCAAGTTACCACTGTTCTTGAACATCATCGGTAGTGCAAAGGTCTTCCATTCGACGTTCAAGAAACGATAGAACAACAACACGAACAGACCCGGCAACAGGGTAATGACGGTGCCCATCAGAATCAGTCCGCCATAGTCTGAAATATCGACCGGCGCGCTGGCGAAGACGCTGAGGATCAAAATGGGCACAAACACATCCAAATTAATGGTGTTCGCCGCTTCCATATTGGGCTTTTTAAAACGGCTGTAAAAAAATCCCGCCAACACCACAAAACAGATCGGCGCGACGATTTCAAAGATACGGTATGCCATAAAGAAGCCTAGTTACGAGTGGCGCAGATCCTACTCTTTTTGATTACAGAAAACTCGACCCTACGACGATAGTATGGCAAGGGCAGTGCCGCCAAACGCTAGGCTTGAGCACTGTCGGCTTTTACCATGGCGTGTAAACTGAGCCACCAAAGCCAACAGAATAGTAACTCATAAATGCGCTGCCACAGGCCCGGTGATGCTTGAAAGACGAAGGCATCCAATTGCAGCACGGCAAACACCAGCAGCAACAGGGCGGCTAGATGGCGAATTTGCCGCTCCGGCTTGCCCCACAGCAGACGACCGGCAAATACCGCGGGCCCGCAATACAACAACCACAGCACGCTGCTGTGCACCATCTGACTTACGGATGCACCGGGCAGGCAGCCGTTATCACAGGGGAAAAGCATGCTAAATAAATAGCTGGCGGCGAAGCCGATAGCCGAAAAACGCAACCAGCTATCCAGCGACCGCGGCTCTATGAAGCGCCGGGTGCTATCGACCGCACCCATCCAAAAAATACCCAAGAGCAAGAAAAGACCATTGGCCAACGCTTGATGGCTGGCATTTTCGCTATTCAACAGACCAATAAGGTCACCGGACTGGACATTGGTATCCAGGGCGGTAAGCAGGCTGATACCGGCCAGACTGAGGCCAATGGCAATAAGGGACAGAATTTGAGGTGCGCGCATCGTAAACTCGACTGCTAATGAGCCGCCAATTGTGCCCATAAAACGACGCTTCTGCCACGCTCGCGTGATTTATCGCGCAACCGAGCCCCCGGGCGGGCGATTAGAGACTGACCTCGAGTGCCAAATTCCGACAATAGACCGTCAATCGGCGCATCGCTTCGGCCAAGCGAGCTAGATCGGCGGTATAGGCGATGCGCACACTGGTATTAAAACAAGGACCGCCAAAGTCCAAACCTGGGGTCAGGGCAATGCCAGCCTTAAGCAACAGATCGTGGCAAAAATCTTGCGCGTTGTCGCTGTAACGAGACACATCGATATACAGATAAAAGGCGCCCTCCGGCTCGCCCAGGATGCGAAAGCCCAGCGTCGGCAAGGCTTGCATCAGATAATCGCGCCGTTCGCGCAAGCGATCCCGGCGTTCAAAACAGATTGCCTCAACAGCCGGTGAGAAACCGGCCAGGGCCGCAATTTGCGCTACGGTCGACGCCGACAGATAGAGATTCTGGGCAATGCGGGTACAGGCGTCGATGGCGTATTCGGGCACCACCAGCCAACCTAGGCGCCACCCGGTCATGCCATAGAATTTTGAAAAGGATTGAATTATCCAGGCGTCCGCTTCCACTTCCAACGCGCTGCAGGCCAGATCGGAAAAGGTCAGGCCGTGATAAATTTCATCGGCCAATAACTGCAATTCGTGGGTGCGACAAAAATCGACCAAGGTTTGCCATTGCTCGGGCGACATCACGGTACCGAGCGGATTGCTGGGCGAGGCGATCAATAATGCCTTGGTTCTCGGGCTCAAGGCGGCGCTCAGCGCGCTCAGGGATAGTTGCATATCTTGGTTTGGGTCCATCGGCACGGCGACGCCCGTGGCGTTAACCATATGCAGGATATTCGCATTACAGGGGTAACCCGGTTCGGGCAGCAATACTTCATCGCCGGGATTCAGGGTCGCCAGAAAGGCCACATGCAGCGCCGCCGAACCACCCGGCGTGACAATTATTCGCGCCGGATTGATGCTTAGGCCATGCCAACGCTGATAGCGGTCGGCGATGGCCTGCTTCAAAGCCGGCACCCCGGTGCTCGCGGTGTAACCGAGCTTTTGCGTTTGCAGGGCTCGCACCGCCTCGGCCACGATAGGCTCCGGTGTCGGGAAGTCGGGCTCACCAATAAAGGCGCGAATGACATCGACCCCACTCTGTTCGAGCGCCTCAACTTGGGCAATCACTTCTAGAACATAAAAAGACGCGATACGCTGGCATCGATCGGCAAGCATCATACAATTTCCCAAAGCTGGTAAGGTTTTTCAAACGGGCAGTTTGCGCTCGACGCGCTCTACTCACTACAATGGGCCCATCTTAGCGAACCTGACTGAAAATAACAGTGTCTGAGCACCACACGCCAATTAGCCCAACCCCCTACAGAGGACGTTTTGCGCCCAGCCCCAGCGGCCCGCTGCATTTTGGTTCATTGTTTGCGGCCGTGGTCAGCTATTTGGATGCCAAGGCAAATCAGGGCCAATGGTTGGTGCGCATCGAGGATCTAGATCCAGCTCGAGAACAGGCCGGCGCCAGTGCAGACATTTTGGCGACACTGGTCGCACACGGACTGGAATGGGATGAAACCGAAACCTATCAGTCCGACCGGCTTGAGCTGTATCGGGCCAACCTCAACACCCTGCACCAGCAAGAGCGACTGTTCTGGTGCCAATGCAGTCGTAAAGACCTCAGCGCTCACCCGGTGTATCCGGGCACCTGTTCTTCTCAACGTCAACCGGTGGCGAACGCCGCGGTGCGCTTTCGGGTATTGACCGAGCAGGATCGCTTTATCGACCGGTTTCAGGGCCTGCAAGTATCGGCTCCGCGCGACCAGGCCGGTGCGGTGGTCGTGCTGCGCAAGGATGGTTTATTTGCCTATCAATTGGCCGTGGTCAGTGATGATATTGACCAGAGCATTAACCAGGTGGTGCGCGGCATCGACATATTGGAGTCGGTCTGGTGGCAACGCGAACTGTATCGGGCGCTCGGCGCCCCACTGCCCCGATACGGCCACTTCCCGGTGCTATTAAGCCCGAATTCGGCACAGAAACTGAGCAAGCAAAATCTCTCCCCGGCAATCCAGAATGCGACCGCGGGTGCCAATCTGCTGCGCATCTTGCAGGCCTTGGGCATAACCTTGACGCCGGACTCGCCCCATCGTTTGCTGCAGCAGGCCGTAGCCTGCTGGCGCGAAGACCCAATTAGTTTTCAATTGCCGCTGCAAAGCCAAAACCTTCGGCTAGACTGATACTTTCTCACGCAACCCTCTAATGCTTTATGTTCGGACTCAAAGCTCATCTCACTCGCCGACTGATGGCCTGTATCACTACTAGCGTATTGAGTGCCCTGTTAATAACCGTGGCGACCGTGTACTGGGCTTTACAGCCCGTACTGGAGCGCACGCGGGCGCACAATGTCGCGGCCGCCATCGATAATTTGGCGATATTGGTGACCCAGTCGTTGTGGGTCTATAACGAAACCGGCACCGTCGACGCCGCCAATGCCATCCTGCGCGACCAATTCATCTCCGGTGTGTCGGTCAATGACCACAGCGGCCTATTCAACTACAGCGGCGGTGACTTGGCCGACTTCGCGGCGCAAGTCCCTAGGTTAGCGGCACCGATCCAGACACAAAACGATGCTGCCCTGACCGCTTGGGTACCGCTGATCGTCGAGGCCGAAGGCGCTGGTGAGCAGAATTTCAATATCGGCACGCTACAGATTCGCAGCGATAATGGCTTAATTCGCCAACAGGTTAATGAACTAACCCAAATCAGCCTCAGCGTCAGTGTGGTGGTCTTTGTCCTGTTGCAATTTCTGTTCTATTTTTTGGTCCGCCAGCTTATCGCCAAACCCGTGGAACTGTTCACCCTACACGTACAAACTTACGCCGCCGATCTAAGCCCCGAAACCGTTGCGATCACACCCGCCTTACAACAACGCAGCGACGAAATTGGCCGACTGTACGAAATTTTTAACGTCCAACGTCAGTCATTGATCGAGCAGAATGTGTCCTTAGTAGAATACCGTCACCGTTTGGAACAGCTGGTGTCGCGCCGGACGAGCGAGTTGAGCACCGCCAATGCCACCCTGGTCGATTCGCTGGAAAAACTCAAAACGGCACAAACCGAACTGATTCGCAGTGAGAAGATGGCATCCTTGGGTATCTTGGTAAGCGGTATCGCCCATGAGGTCAATACGCCCCTCGGGGTAGCCATCACCGCCGCGAGTCACCTCAAAGAAGAGATGCGCATTACCCAGCAATGCCTGGCCGGCAATCAACTGACCCGCTCTGGTTTTGAAGGTTTTCTGGCCGAATGCCACGAAACCGAAACACTCCTGAGCCGAAATCTCAACCGTGCCGCAACGCTAATTCAGTCGTTTAAAAACATCGCCGTCGATCAGGCCAGCGATCAGGCGCGGTTAATTAACCTACACGGCTATGTGGATGAGATCGTGATGTCGCTGCGCCCCAAGCTAAAGCACACGGAAATCGAGGTTCTCAATCGAGTGCCGAAAACGATCAACCTGAGCATTGCACCCGGTGCCTTGGCACAGATCATCACCAATCTGATCCTCAACTCCCTCATCCATGGTTTCCAGGACGGCACTCGCGCCGGCCAAATTACCCTCGATGCCGCACAGCAGAGCAAAGACGGCTTTTCCTTGGTCTATCAGGACAATGGTGCCGGCATGACCCCTGAAGTTTTGGCGCACATCTATGATCCTTTTTACACCACACGTCGATCCACTGGTGGCAGCGGCTTGGGAATGAATATTGTCTACAATCTGGTTACCTCTAAGTTGCTAGGGCAGATCAAAACCACGAGCCAACTGGGACAGGGGCTTGAGATTGTCATGGCAATTAAACTGCTGCATGAGCGGCCACCCTACCGAGAGGAAAACGCCCTATGAGCGATGATCTAGTCTTTGCCGATGAGAACGGAGCGCAACCCGATGCCAACAAAGCCCGGCGGCCATGGCAAGTATTGGTGGTTGACGACGATGAGGAAGTGCACAGCATCACCAAATTAGCCTTACGTAACTTCACCTTTGACCATCGGCCGCTCATTTTTTTACATGCCTATACCGGCAAAGAGGGCATCGACATCCTGATGGATAACCCAGACGTTGCCGTGTGCTTGCTCGATGTGGTGATGGAAACCGAACATGCCGGACTGGAAACCGCCAATGCGATCCGGTCGATGCTGAAAAACACCTTTGTGCGCATCGTTTTGCGCACCGGCCAACCCGGTCAAGCGCCGGAAGAGACCATTATTGCCGAATATGACATCAATGATTACAAAGAAAAAACCGAGTTAACACGTGGTAAGTTACACACCCTAATGTACTCCTGCCTGCGCAGCTATCGCGACATTATCGCCTTAGATCGCTCACGCTTGGGCCTAGAACGCATTCTAGAATGCTCAACCCAGTTGCATCAGAAAACCTACTTGAAGGATTTTGCCCACGGCATATTAGAGCAAATTTCGGCGGTTATTGCGCCTGAGGAGGACGGCTTCTATGCCGGCAGTCATGGCGTGGCCGCCTTTGAACAGGCCGGTGAACTGAGGGTCATTGCCGGAACCGGCGCGTACTCCGATCAAGAACAGCAACGCGCGGTCGACATCCTGCCTAACGAATGTGCCCATCTATTGCATGATTCTGCGCTCGGTTTTAGCAGCCAAATGACATCCCACGGCTTTATTTGCCTGTATCGCGCCAAGCCTCATCACGCCGGACTGTTATTTTTACGCGACTTCAAGACGCGCAATGAGCTGGAAGAACACCTATTAAAGATGTTCTGTCACAATGCCTTAACGGCCTTTGAAAACATTTCATTGCGAACCCTGCTCGAAGACAGCCAACGCGAAATCGTCTATCTACTCGGCGATGCGATCGAACATCGATCCCAAGAAACTGGCTTTCATCTGCGCCGGGTGTCAGAAATTAGCTATCTGCTGGCGCAAAAATGCGGCCTGTCGAGCGACGCGGCGACCCAAATTCGCGAGGCGGCCCCGCTCCACGACCTGGGTAAAATTGCCATTCCCGATACCATTTTGAATAAGCCGACCAAGCTCGATGCGCAAGAATGGACTGTGATGAAAACTCACGCCAAGATCGGTTACCAAATGCTCGCATCGTCCAACAAACCGCTGTTGCAACTGGGGGCTGACATTGCGCTCGAACACCATGAGCGTTGGGACGGGACCGGATATCCGGCCGGCAAAAGAGGCACCGCTATCGGCATCGCGGGGCGCATTACCGCCGTTGCCGATGTCTTTGATGCCCTGTGTAACCGTCGAATCTATAAATCGGCCTGGGATATGGCGCGCGTTGAGGCCTATTTCCAGGCTCAACGGGGATTGCAGTTCGACCCACAGCTGGTCGATCTATTGCTTGAAAATCTGGACGAGTTTTGCCAGATTCATCAACGCTTTGCCGACCCAGCTTGAGCCGCCTTCTTATTCGGTCGCACTCAGGCTACACTTGACGGCTGCGCAACAGCCGTCGACCTTTATTGAGCCCCGAGTATGTTTATTAAACTCATGATTCTCCCGCTTTACCTTCTTCTGCCCTACACCCTAACCTGGTTCGATGCCCGCACCTTCTGGTATCTACCCTTCTTGCTGTGGTTTCTGGGCATCTTGGTAAATGCCTTAGTTGAACGCTCGCGTGGACGGCGCTCATGACCTTTCATTGGGGCTACCTGGTGCTCGCAGCCTTGCTCTATTTGAGCGCACTGTTCTTGGTCGTGTACTTTGCCGAAAAAGGCAAGATTGCCGAACGATTGATCAAACATCCGCTCGTTTACGTGCTGGCCTTTGGCGTCAGTTGCAGCTCGTGGGCATTCTATGGCAGCGTGGGCATGGCCTATGAGTTGCAACACGGCTATATGGCTTTCTATGTTGGCCTATCCATTCTGCTGTTGTTTTCGGCGATCGTCATTAGACCCCTGTTTAACCTTGCCAAAAACTATCAACTCTCGTCTTTGGCCGATCTGTTCGCCTTTCGCTACCGCTCTCGCTGGGTAGGCTTATTGACCGCGGCTGGAGTTTTTCTGGCCGTTCTGCCGTTGTTGGCACTGCAAATCCAAGCCATTACTGATGTTATTATCATTCTCGACCCACGCGCCCATACCCGTTTAATCGCCGGTCTGATTAGTGTAATCCTGCTCTACATGACGATCCTATTTGGCACGCGCAGCATTCGTCCGAGCGAAAAGCACCCCGGGCTGATTTTTGCGCTCGCCCTAGAGGCCCTGTTTAAACTGGCTATTTTCCTGCTCTTAGGCGGCTTGGCGGTATACCAAATCGGCGGAGGTTTGAACTCAATGCAGGAGTGGGTGAAAATGACCCCCTTGACCTTTAATTCGATCAATCCTGACTTAAAGATGACGCAGTGGTTTTCGTTGTTGCTGTTGTTTGTCACGGCACCGCTAGTCTTACCCCATCTATTTCAAATACTGTTTCGAGAAAACTCGCAACCGAATCGATTGCGTTTAATTACCTGGGCCGCACCGATCTATCTGCTCTTAATGGCGCTGCCGGTTCTACCAATCATGTGGGCCGGCATCCGCACCGGCTCCAACCTCAGCCCAGAGTACTTTACGCTCAGCATCGGTATGAGCCTTGATTCAGCGTTTCTGGTCTGGTTAACCTACTTGGGCGGCTTGTCTGCGGCATCGGGCGTGACCATCATTGCTGCTCTGGCGCTGTCGAGCATGTTGCTGAACCATCTGGTGCTGCCCTTCTATAGTCCGAGCGTCAATGTCGATATCTACCGATGGCTGATCTGGACCCGACGGCTATTAATCGGCTTGGTGTTCTGTTCAATTTATGGCTTTTACCTCTTTTTAAACCAGGTGCAAAACCAGTCGACCTTATTGATTACCGCCTACACCGGTTTGTTGCAAATGGCCCCTGGCCTGATCGGCTTGCTGTTTTGGAGCAAAGCGAACCGTAAAGGCTTTATGGCCGGCGTGGGCATGGGCCTGGGGTCTTGGCTGGTCATGCAGTTGAGCCCGGTGCTGATCGACAGCCTGTTAGTGCAGGGGCGCATGCCACTGCAATTCGCTTTAGACAATAACCATTGGTCTGAGGTGGTATATATTTCGTTCGGTCTCAATGCGCTGACCTTCTTCTTCGTCTCGCTGCTCACCAAGACCTCACCGGAGGAGAAAAACTCGGCAGAAATCTGTGTGATCAGCTCCGTTGACCGACGCCAGCGCTTTCCGCTGCGCGCCAAGAATGCGCGCGAGTTTATCGATTCATTGATCAAACCACTGGGCCAAGTCATGGCCGAACGCGAGGTCCGGCGCGCCCTGGCGCAGCTCAAGTTCGATCTGAGCGAGTATCGCCCCTATGCCTTACGGCGTCTGCGCGACACCTTGGAGGCCAACCTGTCAGGTATGATGGGCCCCTCGGTGGCACAGGCGATGGTCAGTCGCTACCTGCCCTACGACCTAGTCGCCAGTACTCGCAGCGACGACATTCACTATTTAGAACAGAATCTCGACAACTACCACTACCAATTGACCGGCATGTCGGCGGAATTGGACCGGCTCCGACGACATCACCGCGACACCCTGTATCGCCTGCCCATTGGCGTTTGCTCACTTACCGTCGATGGCGAAATACTGCTCTGGAACGAATGGATGGTGCACTTGACCGGCATCAGTGAGGAACGCGCGATTGGCGCTAAAATCGATCTTCTGCCGGGCAAATGGTATGACCTGATCGGCAGTTTCATCAAGGGCAGCGAAGAAAAGATCACCATCGAACAGGACGATCCCGCCGATCTGGCCCGGAAGCGTTGGTATAGCCTGCACCGCACCCAGTTTGGTCGAGCCAGCAGTGATTTAAATGAGGGTATTATTGTACTGCTCGAGGATGAAACCGAGTACAAGATGCTCGAGGCGGAGTTGGTTCATTCGGAGCGTTTGGCCTCAATCGGTCAGCTCGCCGCCGGGGTCGCCCATGAGATTGGCAACCCCATCACCGGTATCGACTGCCTAGCCCAAGACTTGAAATACGCTGAATCGAGTGCCGAGGTCGAACAGATTGCCCAGCAAATTCGTCATGAGGCCGATCGAGTAACCAAGATCGTGCGTTCGCTGGTCAATTTTTCCCATGCCGGGGACCAAAAGGGCAAGGCCGACCATTATCCTCATTCGTTAGCGGCCATCGTCCAAGACGCCATCGACCTGCTGTCGTTATCACGCGATGACAAGCAGATCATCTTCGTCAACGACATCGACCCCAGCTTGGAGCTGATGTGTGAACCGCAACGCTTGTCTCAGGTCTTCATCAACCTGCTCGGTAATGCCCGCGACGCCAGCCCAACCCGCGAAAAGGTCATCGTATCGGCGCGCACCGAAGATAAGCGAGAAACCCTAAATGTCACCGTCACAGACCGGGGCACCGGCATTTCGGCGGATATTATGGATCACATTTTCGACCCCTTCTTCACCACCAAGGAGGTTGGCAAGGGCACCGGTTTAGGGCTATTTCTGTCCTATACCATTATCGAAGAGCACTACGGTCATATCGGTGTGGAGTCGCCGGCTTTCCTGGTGGAAGATATTGGCACTCGTTTCACTATTCGGTTACCCTTACACCTGAATGTTACTTCGGGTAACACTAATATAGAGTAAGCGGGCATTAATCGGACACAGTTCGGCAAATCCGAGCAGAAAGTGCCGACCTTAGCGAATTGAGCGGAGCGGAACAGATGGGCGAGATTTTAATTGTTGAAGACGAAAGTGTTATTCGCGCGGCCCTAAAACGACTGCTCGAGCGCAACAATTACAAGGTCACCGAAGCAGAATCCGTCAGCGAAGCCAGCGAGAATGATCTCTCTCGCTTTGATCTTATTATTTCTGATCTCAGATTACCCGGCGCCCCGGGCACCGACCTCATCAGCGCGGCCAAGTCCGTACCAGTGCTTATCATGACCAGCTATGCCAGCATGCGCTCGGCCGTTGACGCCATGAAAATGGGCGCTGTTGACTATATAGCCAAACCCTTTGACCACGAAGACATGATCCGTACCGTTCGGCGCATTATCGACGACGCTCAAAAGAGCAAGGGCACCGATACTGCAACGGTTCTGGGCCGGTTTGAAGACCAACCGGTCTATCTGAGCGAAGCCGGTGATCGAGCCGCCTTGGGCGATCTGGTCGGCAGTTGTCAGCCCATGCAGGTTTTGTATCGCCGCATGCTGCGCGTCGCGCCGGCCGACATCACCGTGCTCATACAGGGTGAGTCCGGTACCGGCAAAGAGCTGGCAGCCCGTGCCATTCATCAATTCAGCCCCCGCAAGGACCAGCCTCTGGTCTGCGTAAACTGCGCGGCGATCCCGGAAAGCCTCATTGAGTCTGAACTGTTCGGCCACGAAAAGGGCTCCTTTACCGGTGCCACGGCCGCTCGCCTGGGCTTGGTCGAAGCTGCCGAGGGCGGTACGCTATTTCTCGATGAGATCGGCGAACTGCCCTTGGAAGCCCAAGCTCGGTTGTTAAGGGTACTGCAAGAGGGCGAGGTGCGCCGAGTCGGCTCGGTAAATGCGCGCAAGGTCGATATCCGCCTAATCGCGGCCACCCACCGTAATCTCAAGAAGCTGGTCAAGGAAGGCAACTTCCGAGAGGATCTCTATTACCGCTTGCAGGTCATTGAGATCGCCCTGCCACCGCTGCGCGATCGGATCGCCGATGTGCTCGAAATTGCCGAACACCTAATTCAAAAACATTGTCGACGACTGAAGATCGACTCTGTGCCGAAACTGTCGCAAAGCGCCCGTGAGCTGGTCGTCCGCTACGATTGGCCCGGCAACGTTCGGGAATTGGAAAACGCCATCCAACGGGCCCTGATTTTGGCCGATGGCATCGATATCAGCGGTAACGATTTGGGCCTGGCCCAGGAAGATTGGGAAGTACCCAATACCCTGGTAAATTCCGACGATCAACCCGGCCCGACTCCCGCAGCCGAAGTCGCGTTGCCCGAAGATAGCGAAGATCTGTCGTTGGAGGACTACTTTCAACATTTTGTGGTCGAACATCAGGAAGGCATGTCCGAGACCGAACTGGCGCAAAAACTCGGCATTAGCCGAAAGTGTCTGTGGGAGCGACGACAACGCCAAGGCATACCGCGGCCTAAAAAGGCCGCCAGCAACGTCGCAGAACGTTAAGCAGTAACCATTTACCCGGCCTAGATCGGCCACGCCGATAGGCCAACCTGATGATTTCAGGTTGGCCTATCAGCTTCCCCCTTTGCCCCTCCCCTTTTGACCTCGCCGCTAATACTTTCCTGCCGTTACCGATCTGTTGCCTTGCTGGATCCGCCGGTGACTGACTCTGAATAGTGTTTCATAAGATTCGCGATATAGGCATCGCATTGAATTGGTATTGAATTGGTATTGTTTATGCGCGAGAAAGGCCGTAATCTGGTTGACCAAACCTAAGGCACTAGACACCCGGCATGAGTAGCCCTGACACCTATTTAATTGGCATCGATGGCGGCGGCACAAGCTGCCGAGCCCGCATTACCGACCGCCATGGAAACATTGTGGGCGAGGCCCAGGCCGGCAGCGCAAATATTTTCCAGGACGTTGAATTGGCTTGGCGCTCGGTCCATCAGGCGGTCACTGAAGCCTTTGCCAATGCCAATTTGCCCGCCACATGCGCCCAGTCCAGCGTGCTGGTGGCGGGCTTGGCGGGCGCCGAAGCGCCCGTGGCTGTCGATGACTTCTTAGATCGGGCAAGCGACTCCTTTGCCGATATCAGCTTGCTCTCGGACGCCCAAATCGCCTGCCTAGGGGCCCATGCCGGACAAGACGGTACCATCTTCATCATCGGCACAGGCGCCATCGGTATCGCCCTAGACCAGGGCCAATGGCGACGCGTCGGCGGTTGGGGCTTTCCGCTTAATGACCTCGGCAGCGGCGCCTGGCTGGGTCAACAGGCGGTGCGAGCGGCGCTTGATCAACGCGATGGCATTATCGCCCGCAGCCTCTTGACCGATAGCATCTGGAAGATCTTCCCTGCGGGCACCGATGAATTGATTGGCTGGTCGCAAATAGCCAGCTCCGGTGACTACGGCAGCTTTGCACCATTGGTGCTGAAAGCCGTGGCCGCCCACGACAATCTGGCGGAGGCACTGATGGCCGAACAGATCCAACTGCTCAGCCGGCAAATTCAGGCACTACCCGCCCACGGCAGAGGTCTGTGTTTGATGGGTGGCTTGGCCGAAACAATCGCCCCGAAACTAACCCGTGACATCCAGATACGACAGGTCCCAGCGCTCGGCGATGCGCTCTCCGGTGCGCTGTACTATGCCCAAACCAGGCTCAGACGGTGAGCGCTAAAATACGTTTAGATCCAGCGCTGATCGATTTTTTGCGACCAGATGTGAGCCGTTCCGGATCACTTTACACCCAGCTCGCGCGGTCCCTGACTCAGGCCATTGATGAAGGCCTGTTGCTCGACGGAGACTTTATTCTGCCCCAACGCGATTTGGCCGAAGCCCTGGGCGTGTCTCGTGTCACGGTCCGCAAAGCGATTGAGTGCCTAGTCGCAGAGGGCCTGCTGAGTCAACGCCAGGGTGCCGGCACCGTCGTAACCCGACGTGCTCAGGTGTTGATCCGCAAGAATATAGCGGTTCTGAACAGCTTTACCGACGACATGGTAGCGCGCGGGCTAGCACCCTCTTCATCCTGGGTGGCACGCGTCACGGTGCAGGCTTCGGTCAAAGAAGCTCAAGCCTTAAATTTGTCGCCCGGTGACCTGGTGAGCCGTTTTACTCGTGTCCGATATGCCAGTGCAACCCCGATGGCCTATGAAATCGCCACGGTTCCCGGCAACCTAGTGCCCAATGCCCTGGCGGTCGGTGACTCGCTCTACCATGCGCTTGAGGCTCTCGACGCGCGCCCAATCCGGGCCGTGCAAACCATGACGGCAATCAATGCCGAACCAGCAGTCGGCCAGGCTTTAAAGATCAACACACAGGATGCGGTGCTCTATATCGAGCGGCAAGGCTTTGACGGCACAGATAAACCCGTTGAATTCACTCGATCTTGGTATCGAGGCGACCTCTATAACTTTGTTGCTGAACTAAACACCACGGAGCAACCCTAATATGACGGGTCCAACCGCCTTGACCGGTGCGCGCATCTTTGATGGTTTCAGGATCCAGATAGACTCTGCGCTGCTATTTGCCGATGACCGCATCGTTGGGCTTATCCCTGCCGATCGGATTCCGACCGGTTATCGAACCATTCGCCTGGCTGGCGGCCTGCTCGCACCGGGCTTTATCGATTTGCAAATCAATGGCGGCGGCGGTGTGCTGCTGAATAATGTACCGACTGAGCAGACCATGCTGACCATGGCCCAGTCGCAGGTGCCGTTCGGTGTAACTCGGATCCTGCCGACGGTGATCAGTGACTCCGTTGAGGTCACCGATCAGGCCATTAGCGCGGCACAACGCTGCGTGAAACAAGACAGCGGTGTTCTAGGCATCCATATAGAGGGGCCGTTCTTCAGTGGCGAAAAGTCGGGCGTACATCGCGCCGATAAGATCCGTGCATTGGTCAGCAGTGACTGGCTCTGGCTCGAGCGCTTGGCCGGGCTGCCCAGCATCCTCACCCTGGCCCCGGAACGGGTGTCGGCCGAGGCCATCGCCCGCATCGCTGCGCTCGGCGTTCGCATCTGCGCCGGTCATAGCAACGCCAGCTCAGAGCAGGTTGTGGCCGCCCATGAGCAAGGTCTGTCCGGCTTTACGCATCTGTACAACGCCATGAGTCAGCTCACCGGGCGTGAACCGGGCGTGGTCGGCGCCGCACTCACCTTGACTGAGACCTGGGCCGGTCTGATCGCCGACGGTATTCATGTACACCCCACCTCGATCCAGACAGCTTTGAACAGCAAGGGCTTTGAGCGGATTTTTTTGGTTAGCGACGCCATGGCCACCGTCGGCAGCCCGCTGACCCAATTTGAACTCTATGGTGAAACCATCCAACTGCGCGAGGGTCGGCTGATCAATGCTCAAGGCCGACTCGCCGGCAGCGCCATCAGCCTGCTCGATGCGGTCAAATACTGCCTAGACACACTAAACTTACCGCTGCACCAAGCCCTAGCGATGGCCAGCCGCATTCCAGCCGAATACATGCAACTGGACCACCAGTACGGCTCGTTTCAACCCGGCCGCCGGGCCGATATTTGCCTGATCAATGATGCTTGGGGCATCGATAAGGTCTGGCGCTCCGGCCAAGCAATTGCTTTTTAGTGACCTAATAACCTAAGTGACAATAGGATGAGAACCCTCGTATGCGCATAGTGATTTTGCCCGACCCCGCCGCCGTTGCAGCATTCGGCGCCCAGCAACTTATTAGCCAATTGCAGCAAAAGCCTAGCAGCGTCCTAGGTTTGGCTACCGGCTCGTCTCCAGTGCAACTGTATAAGCGGCTGGTACAGGCCGTGCAAGCGGGTCAGGTGAGCATGGCCGAGGTGACCACCTTTAATTTAGACGAATATTTGGGCTTAGCGACGACTCACTCCCAAAGTTATCGCCATTTCATGAACACCCATCTGTTTGATCAAGTCGATATTCGCCTCGCTGCGACCCACGTTTTAGATGGGCTAAGCTCAGACCCTCAGAAGGCCTGCTCCGCTTATGAGGCGCTGATCCGAGACCAGGGGGGCGTGGATTTGCAGCTCTTGGGCATCGGCCGTAACGGCCATATTGGCTTCAATGAGCCCAGCTCCAGCTTGGTCAGCCGCACTAGGGTAAAAACCCTGACCGAAGATACGGTGGCGGCCAACCGACGTTTTTTCCAACCGGACGAATTCCAACCCCATCTGGCGCTGACCATGGGCATCGGTACTATTATGGACGCCAAACAGATCTTATTAATCGCCACCGGTCAAGACAAGGCTGAGGCGTTGAGGCACACCATCGAAGGCCCCGTCTCGGCGCATTGTCCAGCATCCATCCTCCAGATGCATGCCAAGGCCACATTGGTTATCGATAAAGCTGCGGCTCAAGGATTACAAGAGAGTGCTTTTTACCAATACATCGAACAGGAGCGTCAGCGCTTGGTGACCCCTTCGGAGCAGGCTTAACTTACCCGGAATGGCCAGGCCGTTAATCTAAGAAAGATAATTCACCGGTAACAACCTTATGAAAGGCGGTTACATTCTTGCAACCTTAGGTAACACTTCCTGTTATTCGAATTGATCACTATTCGACCTTAAAAATACAAGCTATTGATTTTAAAGGATTTATTACTTCTGGCATGACGAATGCAATAATGATTGCGCAAAGCAGGTACGCCCATTAATAAAAATAATAATAGGGCAACCCAACACAGCGACCCCGACTAAAAACAAAAATAAGGGGTAGCTAACACCTGAGTAATATAATAAAAACAATAATACCAACAAGAATAATAAGCTCATAAAACCCTGCGGAAAGTGCTGTTGCGGTCGGCGTCCATCGCCGGCTGGCTCGTCTTCCAGCCCTCCTACCTAAGTTCTCGGTAGCGAATATCCTCAATTTTCTATACACTGCGCACACTTTTAACTGTCGCTACAGAGCAGAACTCTCATCTCATGGTCGTTAAGTGGATAAAACGCTGGTTTAACCAGCCTGTTCAAAATTTAAACCTGGTCACCGTTCCTCGGGATCAACATCAGGTATCTCGCAAAGGCATCAGTCATAATGCACTGAAGGTCTTGCATCGTCTGCATGGCGCTGGTCATGAAGCATTCCTGGTGGGTGGCTGTGTCCGCGATCTGCAACTCGGCTATGCGCCGAAGGATTTTGACGTTGCCACCAATGCCACGCCTGAAGATATCCGTAAGATATTCAGTAATTCACGCATTATCGGCCGACGCTTCCGCATCGTCCATGTGACCTACGGTCGCGAGATTATTGAAGTCACCACCTTTCGCGGTAAGGCAGAAGCATCCGGTTCCGATCAAAAGCAATCGGCTGAAGGCATGTTGCTGCGCGACAATGTTTACGGCTCCCTAGAAGACGACGCCAAACGGCGCGACTTCACCATCAATGCCATGTACTACACCGCGACTAACTTTTCTGTGCTCGCCTACCCACAGGGCATGGAAGATCTGAACAACAAAATTATTCGCATTATCGGCGACGCTGAAACTCGCTACCGGGAAGACCCGGTGCGCATGCTGCGGGCCATCCGCTTTGCCGCCAAATTGGGCTTTAGTATCGAACGGAATACCGAGAAACCGATCCGTGAAATGGCGTCGCTGTTGACCCATATCGCACCGGCGCGGTTGTTCGATGAGTTGCTCAAGCTGCTTATGGCCGGATATGGCGTACAAACCTGGGAACTGCTGCAACAATACGGCATCGTGGAACCGCTGTTGCCGTTGACCTACCAAATTTTGAACCGCGACGCTGACGATCACTATCAGAAGTTTATCAACAGCGCCCTGATTAGCACCGATTTGCGTGTCAATGCTGGCCGACCGGTGACCCCGGCCTTTATCTATGCGGCGCTATTATGGCCCGCGGTGAAGGATCAGGCGCTCTACAACCTTGAAATGGGCACGCCTGAGATACCCGCTTGGCAAAAAGCCATGGGTCAAGTTCTCGATCGCCAGGTTAAGACCATCGCCATCCCGAAACGATTCTCTATCCCGATGAAAGAGATTTGGGAATTGCAGCTGAGATTGCCCAAGCGCAGCGCCCATCGAGCTGAACAGCTGGTGACTCACCCGCGTTTCAGAGCCGCCTACGATTTTCTACTGTTACGCGAACAGGCCGGCGAACAACTCGATGGTCTGGGCAACTGGTGGACAGAATTCCAAGCCACCAACCCCGCACAGCGCGAAACGATGCTGGCCAATCTGGGTACCAAGTCGGCACCCAAGCGACGCCGTCGCCGACCCACGCGTGCCGCTCAATCGGATTCGTGAAGCAGGTTTATATCGGGCTCGGCAGCAATCTGGGCGTGCCCGCAACACAACTGCACCAGGCGATAGACCGCCTCGCCGCGTTGCCGGATAGCCAAGAACTCAGTCTCTCGCCGTGGTATAAAACCAGTGCCATCGGCGGACCGCCCGACCAACCCGATTACCTCAATGCCGTCTGCAGTCTGCAGACCGATCTCAGTCCCGAGCACCTATTGACCGCCCTGCAGGCCATTGAAAGCGAGGCCGGCCGAGAGCGCACCATCCGTTGGGGACCGAGAACGCTCGATCTCGATATCATCTGGTATGAACAGGTCGAATTGGCCACGTCTCGCCTCACCCTACCCCACCCCCGCGCTCATTTGCGTGCCTTCGTGCTGCAACCCTTACTGGATCTGAACGCCGATTTTTTACTCCACGACATGGCTCTGCAAGCCTGGCGTGATGCCGTTGACGGACAAAATATTCAACAAGTTTGATCCCAGTTGGGCTAAGCGGCAAAAGAGCCCTACCGATACTTGACATATTCCGGCACAATCGCAACCATTCTCGGCTTATTAACCAAAGGCGCTGCCATCATGTCTAAAGCACACACCGTATCGACGATTCGACAGCTGGTCAGTGACGGTGAAAAATTCACCATGCTAACGGCCTATGACGCCACCTTCGCGCACCTTTTTTCGGCGCACGGCATCGAAACATTGCTGGTGGGCGATTCTCTTGGCATGGTCTGCCAAGGCAGAAGTTCAACCCTGCCGGTGACGCTCGATGAGATGGTCTACCATACCGCCGCCGTCGCCCGCGGCAACCAGGGCGCCCTGATCGTGGCCGACATGCCATTTAATAGCTATGGCACTGTGGCGCAGGCTTTGGACAGTGCCGGTCGTTTAATGCAAGCCGGTGCGCAGATGGTCAAGCTGGAGGGCGGGGCTTGGCTGGCCGATGCGGTCACGGCCATGAGCCGGGCCGGCATTCCGACCTGTCTACATCTGGGTTTAACACCCCAATCGGTCAATAAGTTCGGCGGCTACAAGGTTCAGGGCCGCGACGAGGCCTCGGCCCAATTGATGATTAACGAAGCCCTGGCCCTAGAGGCGGCGGGGGCCGACTTTATTCTACTGGAATGCGTGCCAGCCAGTTTGGCAAAGGCCCTGACTCAAACGGTGTCGGTCCCCGTTATCGGCATCGGGGCGGGTAATGGTACCGATGGCCAGGTATTGGTCAGCTATGACATGTTGGGTCTCACCCAACAGCGTATGGCCAAGTTTGTGAAAAACTATATGGCCCAAAACACTGGCTGGGAAAGCGCGGTAGCGGCCTATATAGCCGACGTAAAGTCCGGTCAGTTTCCCGCTCCTGAGCACTGTTTCGAGTAATTACTATGCAAGTGGTAAACAATTTAATCGATTTGCGCACAGCGTTGCGGGACATTAGAGCTCTGGGTAAGACAATTGCCTTTGTGCCGACCATGGGTAACCTACACGAAGGCCATCTGACCCTCATACAGACAGCCCGTCAACAGGCTGACTTTGTCGTCGCCTCGATCTTTATCAACCCGACCCAGTTCGGCGAAAACGAAGACCTGTCGGGCTATCCCAGAACTCTAGAAGCCGACCAAAAGCATTTGATCGCCGACGGCTGTGGCCTGCTTTACTTGCCCAATAACGCGATCATGTACCCGGAGCCGGACTTGACCCGGGTTGAGGTGAGTAAGATTACTACGCTGCATTGCGGCTCGAGCCGACCGGATCACTTTGTCGGCGTCGCCACGGTGGTGCTGAAGCTGTTCAACCAGGTGCAGCCCGATGTCGCAGTGTTCGGCCTGAAGGACTATCAGCAATTGACGGTTATCCGAACTATGGTCGACAACCTGTTTTTGCCGATCAAGATAGTCGGCGTCGATACCGGTCGCGCAGAAGATGGCCTGGCCCATAGCTCGCGCAATAACTATCTGACGGCGGCTGAGCGGGAAATGGCGCCAACTCTGTATAAAATCTTGCAAGCTACCGCAAAAGAAATAAAATCGGGCCAGCGCAACTATGAACGCTTAACTCGCCTGGCCAAGGAGTCCCTGCACGCGGCGGGCTTCACACCGGATTATTTTAACATCAGTCGGCAACTTGATCTGGAACCCGCTCAGACCCAGGACACCCAAGTGGTTATTCTGGCCGCAGCCTATCTTGGTAAGGCACGACTGATCGACAACATCACGTTTGAGCTTTAGATCGACAAGGGCCGACCACACAATGGCTTGACCCACGCAGGAGGTTGGACAGACGTCCACCTTACTTAGACGACATTATGGCGAGTATCAGAGGTCAACAGCCGCCCAACAGCGGTCAAGACGCTCATGGCACGAGAGGACGTAGGTATGGATCGAATCATGTTAAAGGCCAAGCTCCATCAGGCGCGCGTCACCCATGCGGTAACCGATTACGAAGGCTCCTGCGCGATCAGCGGAGACCTGCTGGATCTGGGCGGGATATTGGAATACGAGCAGATTCAAATTTATAACGTGAGCAATGGCGAACGCTTTACCACCTATGCGATACGCGCCGAGGATCACGAGGGCATTATTTCGGTCAACGGTGCCGCGGCGCTTAAGGTCAGTGTCGGTGATCAAGTGATTATTTGCGCATACGCCGCCTATAACAGCAGCGAGCTGGACGACTATCAACCGACTATGGTCTATATGAAGTCGGACAACAGCGTCAGCCACACAGCCAATGCCATCCCGGTACAGATGGCCGACTAACCTGCCGGCGCGGCGGACAAACGGTGCAAGCGCTCCCTAGCCGTACCGATGTAGGCCGGGTCATCCACCCTGGCCTATAGACCTTCCTATAACCTGATAGGTTGCCCCTAATCTAGATTTTGCCCCCTTTTTGTCTGATCAATGTCAAAAACACTCGATTAATGGGTGGCCTTCCCCATCGTTTTGTAATTAAATTACCGATTGAAAAAATTTATCGCCTCAGGAACCTTAATCATGTCTCAAAATCCGACTCAGTTGCCCGCCTGGTTGGCCTTGGCCGAACACCAGAAAACCATTGCCAACACCCACATGCGCGACCTGTTCCGGGCCGACGCTGAGCGCTATGATAAATTCAATAGCAGCGCCGCCGGCATTTCTCTCGATTACTCGAAAAACCGCATCACCGGCGAAACGGTCGAAAAGCTACTTAATTTAGCAGACGCCATGCAGCTGCCCAAGGCCATAGGTGAGATGTTTAACGGCCAGGTCATCAATAAGACCGAAAACCGTCCGGCCCTGCACATTGCATTGCGCAACCGCAGCAATCGGGAAATCCGCGTCGAAGGCGAAAACATTACCGACGCCGTCAACGCCTCGCTGGCCAAGATGAAAGACTTTACCGCCCGGGTTCACAGCGGCGAGTTCGCCGGCTTTACCGGCAAGAAGCTGCGTACCATTGTTAACATTGGCATCGGCGGTTCGTTTCTCGGCCCTAAGGTCGTCTCCGACGCGCTCAAACCCTATTGGAATGACGGCTACCAGTTGGCATACGTCGCCAATGTCGATGGCACCGACTTCGCCGAGACCATCAAGGGCCTCGACGTCGAGACCACCCTCTTTATTGTTGCCTCCAAATCGTTCAGCACGCTGGAAACCTTGAAAAACGCCCAGGCTGCGCGCGCCTGGTTTTTGGCTCAGGGCGGCCGTGCCGACCAGGTTAAGCACCATTTTGTCGCGGTCTCGACCAATGTCCCGGCGGCCACCGCCTTTGGCATCGAAGAAGCCAATATGTTCCCAATGTGGGACTGGGTGGGTGGCCGGTATTCGCTCTGGTCCGCCATTGGCCTGGCGCAAATGATCGTGCTCGGCGCGCAGACCTTCGAAGCCCTGCTCCAGGGCGCGCACGATATGGACGAGCATTTCCGCACCGCACCCATGGCACAAAACCTGCCAGTGATCTTGGGCATGCTCGGCGTTTGGTATCAAAACTTCTTCGGTGCCGAGTCCCATGCGGTCTTAAGCTACGATGAATATCTGCAAGATTTGCCCAATCACCTGCAGCAGGTCGACATGGAGTCCAATGGCAAATGCGTTACTCGGGAAGGCGAGCCGGTGACCTACCAAACCGGATCGGTGATCTGGGGCGGTACCGGCACCAACGGACAGCATGCCTATCACCAGTTGATCCATCAGGGCACGCGCCTGATTCCGGCCGACTATATTATGCCGATGACCTCGCACAACAAGCTGGCCGACCACCATGAGTGGTTATTTGCCAATTATCTGGGTCAACAGCAGGCCATGCTCGAAGGCAAGACCGAAGCTGAGGTCCTGGCCGAGTTGCTGGCCAAAGGCATGGACGCCGAACGGGCCGCTTGGTTAGCACCGCACAAGGTGATACCGGGCAACCGGCCGTGCAACAGCATCACCTTCGACCTGGGTACGCCCGAAGTGATCGGTGCCCTGATTGCCCTCTATGAGCATAAGATTTTTGTTCAGGGCGTTATTTGGGATATCAACAGCTTCGATCAATGGGGTGTTGAACTGGGCAAGATCCTCGGCGAGTCGGTCTTTAGCGCCATCGAGACCGGTAAGACCGACGGCCTGGACAGCTCAACCGCCAGTTTAATTGCCGCCTTTCGCGCTAAAAATCAAGCCTAAAAAGATCCAACGACCGGCCGTCCCAGGCCGGTCGTTGGGCCCCTTGCACCGCTTAGGCCAGTGCATCCTGAGCATTTTTTATTCCCACAAAGCCCTCATCCCCGACACCCCTTGGCGCACCCGAACGACCAAGTCGGTGCACGTCGACAGTATCTTTCTCACCCAGCGAACAATTCAACCGCTAAAATATTTTTAAAATTCCACCACCCTTTTTGGCAAAAGCCTCCCCTAACCATTCAACCGCTATACTGAAGGCATGACAGTACAACAACCTTATAGGACAGTGCTCAGATGACCGTAAAAAAAGGTTTTACCCTGATTGAGTTGGTAATAGTGATTGTGATTATTTCAATACTATCAGCCATCGCCTTGCCTAGATTTTTGAATTTAGATATCAAAGCCAAAGAAGCGGTACTTAGGAGCGCGCTCAGCTCGATGAAGTCCGCCGCGCGTATTGGCAATGCCTTCGCCCGCTCCGACAGCGTTACCGCCGCGGGCAATATTCTCATCAACAATCACGAAATACTGATGGTCAACGACTACCCAGCGGGCCGAGCCAATGATGTCTCGGCGAGCGGCCCGGGAACCTTTGGTGGCCTATTAACATTGATGGAAGTGGATACCGAAATAGGCATCACTTACAGCGACACCGCGCAGCTGCGCAGCGCCCTGCAAGCTCAGACCGCGGTGATGATCTTTTACATCGACAGCCAGTGTATCGCCTATCAGCCCCCTCAGATTAGCGGCGGCGACCCCCTCTTTTCAATCGGTGTGGGCACCTACAGCCCAGGTGCCGTTCCGGCCTGCAATCCCTGAGTCGTAAGTTCTGAGCTATGACCTCTGAGTCTAAGAGTTGGATCTAATCGGCACGACAAGATAGGCAAATCCGAGGTCGATCTTAACGCCGGAAAATAAGTCGATGGACTTTTTGAAGGTTCAATTTTACAAATACTGAATAGCATCTAAGCTTATTTATAACCTCAATGTCCCGACAGGAAATAACCATGAATGTGAATGTGAACACGAACAAGCAAGTTGGTTTTACCCTCATAGAATTGATCATGGTGATCGTCATACTCGGGATCCTCTCGGCCTTTGCCTTGCCTCGCTTTGCGGATTTGAGTGGCAACGCGGAGATAGCAGCGATGGAAGGGGCCTATGCATCGGCTAAGTCGACCTCGGCGATTGTGCATGCCTCGGCTTTGGCTAATGGTGCGACAGCCGCGACGGGTAATATAATAATGGAAGGAGCGAATTTTGCGACAGTGAATGGTTATCCGGATGCGGGCGGCATTTTGGGAGCTACCGGTGTAGACGCTGCCAATGGGTTTGGCATTTCGGAAGCGGCAAATCTGAGTGATTACATATTAATTTATGACACAACAGGGGCCTTCAATACAGCTAGTTCCGCAGCTAGCAAGGTTGCTGCTACCAGCGTGTTGATAACCGTCGATCAAGGTGTGGCTGACAGCCCATGTTTCACTTACACCCAAGCCGGGACTAACGCAGCACCAACATTTTCAAACATTGGAACACTGGATATAACTGCTGCTCCAGTTTTGACCTGTTAATAGTCAACCGGAAGGAGAGGTGTCACGCACCTCTTTTGATCTAAATGAAAACTAAAGCCGGTTTCACCCTAGTCGAGCTCGTTATCGTAATACTGCTACTGGGTATCGTCTCGACTATTGTTTTACCGCGCTTTTTCTCCGCAGACGCCTTCACCGATTCCTTTCAACGTTCTGAATTCGACAGTGCCCTTAGCTGGGTCCGCAATCGTACTGTTACCGCCCAATGCAGCCATGAAATTCGGCTGACGACAACCGGTTGGCGCGCCTTGCGCGATGTCAATTGCACCACAACGGATGTGGAATCCGCCTGCATTGCTGAATCGGAAACCTTGGATCTTTCGGTGGCGGTCAGCGATGGCGCTGGCACTCTTCTCACCGGTTCCGCGCCGTCGGTTGCCAGCGGCACGCAACGGTTGATCTTCACGGCAACGGGCCAACTCTTTAACAATACCAGCCCGCCCACAACGGCCGGCTGCACGGCCATGCCAACGGTGCCGGTAACAAATGGCACAACCATAACGCTGAGCCCAACTGGCAGCATAAGCCTAGATGGAGACACCGCCTATGTCGCGCTCCAATAGTCGCGCCGATCTGCGCGATGAGTCTTTTGTGGACCGACCTTGGGGCTGCTATTCCGGTTCAGGTTACCGGGCTGCGAATGGCCGGCAAGAGGGTGTCACGCTGGTTGAGCTGATTATTGCCATGGTGATTATTTCCATTGCCGCCGTGGCCCTGCTGCAAGGGCTGGGTTTGCAGAGCCAGCGCAATGTCGACCCGATGATCCAAAGCCAAGCCCAGCGTTTGGCCAGCCAATATCTGCACGAGGTCAGCAGCAAGCCGTTCTTTGATCCCGGTGCCGACCCTCGTCTGAACCCGGCGCTAACCTTGGCGGCTGTTGTAACCAGTATCAGCGACCAAAGTTCGATCGGTTCGGCCAATCGATTAACCTGGGACAACCTCTATGAATACCAAGGCTATGACGACAGCATCAAAGATCTCGTCGGAAGCGCAATCGCTACGCTCGCCGGCTATCGGGTTGCCATAACGGTCAGTATCGCGCCTGGGCTAGCCTTGCATAATATGGCTAATAGCACAGACCCTACCTGCCCAGCTAAGATCGCACTGATCACAGTAACCGTGACCGATGCGCGCAATCAAACCACCACCTTAAGTGGCTATCGCACCAGTTATTGGGCTGCGGGGTGTTAGATGCGAGCACCTAGAGTACAGGGCTTTACCCTGACCGAGTTGATTATTGTGATCGTCTTGATGGGTATACTGGCCACCGTAGTGACGCCCTTGATTGCCAATAAATTCAGCGCGGTGCATCAGTCGACCCGACGCGCCCACTGGGTACAGCAGGCCGAATATGCCCTGTTTACGTTACGTCAGGACCTGGCCAACAGTGTCCCAAATTCGGTTTTTGTTGATGCCAGTGGTGAGCAGGTCGAGTTTTTGGGTGCATCGCCGGATGATGAGCTTTTTGCCGCGCGTTATCGGGACAAACCGAACACAAGCATTAGCGATCGGTTACAGCCCAATAACGACGATATTTTCGATATCTTTGGTGACTTCTCTGAGCGGCCACCCTACGTCAGTATCGGCACCCTTAATGCTACAGACATGCGCATCGACTGGGGCAATCTTCTAGGGGCTGGCACTACCGGCACCTTGGCTTCTATTGCTGTGATGGAACCTGTACTGGACGCTGGAGTCCCCATTTCCCCGCCAGAAACCCGTATTACATTGCCGGCAAGCCAAAAATTCGGCGCCGGCTCACCCTACAAAAGGGCCTATTTCACCAATGGTCCCATCGCATACGACTGCAACACGGCAGTCCAGCAGCTCTATCGCGTCAAGGCATATGATGTCCTGGACCCCGCACTGAATTTTGTCACGCGCACCGCTCTTGGGAATCGAGCCCGGGTGATCGACAGTCTGGTTGCGTGCAATTTCGAGCTTGTTGGTGGCGGGACCTATCTGCCTCCGGCCTTGCGCGTCAGCCTAGAGATTGGGGACGCCAGTGGCACCATACAGTTGATCGATACTATCCTATTAAGTAATGGCTCATGAACAGAACAGCGGAGCGAGGCGTCGCCCTGATTGCGGCAATTTTTTTGGTGGTCATCATCGGTGCCGGTGTGGTCCTGTTATCCATACTCAGCGTCCGCAACAGCCAACAGACCACACAAAATTTATTGCAGATTCGCGCCCAACTCAGTGTCGAAGCGGCTTTGGAATATGGTGTGCAATCGTTGGTACAAGCTGATAATTGTAACACCTATGATCCAAGCAACGATGTTGTTCTGGTCATTGACGCTTATCCGAATTTCGTTATCAAACTGAGCTGTGTGCAGAATAACTATGTTGGTCCACCCTCCCAAATCGTGAGCATCATGACCTTGAACGCGACCGCGGAATGGGGCAGCCCTGACGATGCCGACTATGTCTGGGCTGAGTCTGAGGCCACCATAGAGCTCTGAACAATTTTTTGCACGTCTCCGATAGCATAAAAGAGCACGGCGGCCTGCGCTTCATGAACTGGCCATGCACTCGAAAATGGTGTTTATTTTATATTACAAACGCATTGCCGATACTTTTAATAAATTTAACAATTAATTAGAGCCTATGAAAAAACTCAATAGATACTTGCTCTTGCTATCTTTATTGTTGCCTGCCTTCAGTAGCGCAACAACCTATACCTTGCCAGCCGATACGGGGGTCGATGCCTTGGGTTCGTGTAGTTATTCGAACAGCACTCTTACGGTAACCTGCGCTGGTGTTCGGCTCAATAACAACGACGTTTTAATAATCACCAGCAATCTAACATTAAATATCAACGGTGATTTAGAAATCAGAAGGAATGTGGTCATTAATGACGGTCAACCCTTTGACCTGACAATTTCAGTGACCGGTGACGTTGATGCAAACCGGGATGATATTAGGGTGGTTGCAAATTTAATTGCAAACGGCGATATACAATTTGACGACAATCTAGAATGGGTAGGCACTATCACTGCAGGTGGTGGCATCCAAATTGATCAAAATGCCAACATTACCGGAAACCTAACGGCTAACAATTCACTTTCTTTTGGTTCCGGCTCTAACGTAGTCGGTTTTTGCAGTGCTAGCAGTGGGAATTTCGCAGCCTATTGTGCCTCACCACCGACCGATATCTCAGCCGGCTATTGTGAGAATTTCGAATCGGGTTATCCAGTCGGTTGGGCTGAGACAGGCAGTGGTAATTCAGGTATCAACAATGACACGGCGAACTCACCCACTAACAGTCTGTATTTAAGAAGCCAGAGCGTTCAGGTAACGACCGAATCTTATGATCTATCGCCCTATTCAGATGTTAATTTGGACATGTGGATTCGAGAAGGCAGCGATTCATTCAGTGAAGATCCTGATAACGGTGAAGACCTGCAGCTGGAATATCGCACCAGTACTGGCACCTGGCAAAGTTTACAAACCTTTAGTGCAGGCCCCCCGTATGGTGATATTTTCACACCGACCATTTCTTTGACAGGCGCCCAACTGCACAACAACTTTGCCCTGCGCTTCAATAAAATAGCAGGCAATAGCGGTGACTATGATTATTGGCATATAGATGATGTTTGCCTAGTACCGGCCGCCGCGCCACCGCCAAGCACCTGCTTTACCGATGACTTTAACCGCACCGGCTTGGGCAATGACTGGGCTGTGACATCAAGCGACACTAACTCCAGACTGCCGAGCATTATCAATAACCGTCTCAACATTACGCAAGATTTAAACAATCAATCAACGGCTGCGACCCTGTTTCGTTTATTCCCCAGCGCAGGTAATAAGATTGTCGTTGAATTCGATTATTATGTTTATGGTGATCTGACTGGCGGTGGGGATGGGCTTGCGATGGTTTTTTCAGATTCGACGGTCGTACCACTGCCAGGCGGTTACGGCGGCTCCCTAGGTTACGCGCCCAAGAATTCAATAGAAGGTTTCGCCGGGGGCTGGATGGGTATTGGCTTGGATGAATACGGTAATTTTCTCAACCGCAATGACGGCGCGAAAAATGGTGGTTTTACCACCCTAGTCAGAGAGACCATTAGCATACGCGGGTCCGGGACCGGAACCAGCGGTTACAACTACATAACCTCCAATGGTCAAATTCCGACCGTTCTCACCTTACCGTCGAGCTTATCACCCCCAATCTCGACCGCGAGCGGACATCGCTATCGGGTGAGTGTGGATCATGAAAATGGTACCAATGCCTATGTAACGGTCGAGCGGGATACCGGCGCTGGATTCGCGACCCTTGTCAGCCAGTTCGATTTGCTGGCCCAAACGGGCCAAGCCCCTATTCCAGAAAAAATGTACCTAACCCTAACCGGCTCAACCGGCGGTGCGAAAAATGCTCACGAGATCGATAATGTCGAAGTTTGTGCCAATGTGATTGAAGCGGCCGAGACCATCGACCATTACGAATTGGACCGCGATTTTAGCCAGGGCTTAACCTGCGAAGCGCTCAACATCGAAAGTCGCGCCTGTCTCGATGTGGCCTGCAGCACCGAAGTCAGTGGTGCGGTCATCACCACCGAATTCAGTCCCGTCACCGGTTGGGCCGGTTCCAATACCAAAACCAACTACAGTAGCCGGGACAGCTTTGCGTTCCAACAGACCAGCCCTGGTATCGTGACGCTGGGGGTAGCCAGCTCAACACCAGACCTTAATCCGTTGTCCGTAGAACCGGTGCAATGCTATGTCGCCGGGATAGTACAGCCCAACTGTGAGGTTGCTTTTGCCGATACCGGGCTACGCTTCTTCAACCGAGGGTCGGGCAGCAGCAGTGCGATCTTGGACCTCGTTGCCGGGCAGCCGAGCGAATTCGACCTGCGCGCCATCTATACCGATGAAATCTCAGGGGAATGTAAGACACAGTTGTTTGACAGTGGGCCGGTCACTGCAACCCTGAGTACCGAATGCACCAACCCAAACACTTGTCTGGCTGGTCAGCAAGTTCTCTGGCAGGCACCGGCTGAGTCACTCAATCTGGCCAATCCGCAAAATCCGGACGGTGGTAATCTTTGGAGCATGGCCGCGTTGCTTTTTGGTACCAATGTCACCGCCGGGTTTGAGCTCACGGCCCCGGATGTCGGTCTGCAGCGGCTGGATGTCAGCCTGCCATTACTCAACGTCGATGGTTCCCCGAGCGGCCGGCTTATCGAGGGGTCGGTCAGCCTGCGGACTCGACCGGCGTCCCTGGTCATCGCGGAGGTCGACATCAGTGGCACTGCGGTCGCCGGCGACCCCTTTCAGGTGACGATGCATGCCCTGGATGCCAATAACAGTGTGGTACCAAGCTTCGGCCGCGTCAGTGGCCTCTATGATATGAACTGGGGCCTGTCCAGCTTGGCCGCACCGATCGGCGGCGTGCTCGGCACCCTGGTCGGTGATGCCGTGAACCGCTCATCGGCCAGCCAATGGCTCGGCCTGGATACCGGTATCGATGCGGACAGCTTTAACGAATCGATCACCTTTAGCGCCGCGAATGGGCTGTCTTACTACGAGGTGGGTGAGCTGAATTTGGTGGCGCAGATCGATGACTATTTAGGTTCAGGCGTCCCAGTGCAAAGCCCTAACACCCCTGCGGGGCGTTTCATCCCGGCCTTTTTGACGGCGACCCAGGTGGACCCGGCCACCTGGGGCAGTGACGCGTCTATTTACCAGGGTCAAGCGGGCAGCCTGACGGATCTCAGTTATGACCTAATCGCCTATGCCTCGGATGGTACGACGCCGCTGCGAAATTATAGCGGTAACGGGCTCAACACCAGCAGCCAAAGCAACAGTCTACTCAAGCCAGTCGGTGCCGCTGCAACCGGTGGTGATCTGGAGAGCACTCTGGCCTGGACGGTGACGGGGGGTGGCGATTTTGATGGCATCATTCGTTTGATGGGCGCGGTGCCGGATCTGACCTGGCAGCGCAACCCTGTAGGGGTCTCACCCGGTGATACCCTTCTGAATTTAACCGATCTGCAACTTGCCGCCGCGGCCTTGACCGATGCGGATTCCGTGTGCGTTAAGCTCAACGCCCTAGGGACCTGCTTGGCTACCGCCGTGTCGCTGACACCCAGGGACTTACAACTTGTCCGCGCCGCCTTGCCGGCGCAGGTCGATGCCAGCACCAGTATGGCCTACATTGAAGTGAGATTAGAAGCTTTAGACCGATATGTTGCTGGCGAGCCGGTTTTCGAACTGCAAAGTACCGACAATGGCTTGGATACCAGTGTCTTTGCCGGTTTGGACTTTGACGCCTCGGTGCATGCCTGCACCCTAGCCACTAGCGCGAACTGTCCCAGCATCG
>NZ_CEYAVF010000014.1:42264-47996 GCF_982785585.1 Reinekea sp.
GATGGCGATGGCGATCAGGAACTGGCGTCCACCGTGCTGATCTTTGGCGACTACCAGGGCCGCCCACCGTTGCTCTTTACCCGGCCCGGTGTCCGTTGACACCGGCCCCTTGGGGCTGAGAGTTGCAGAAGTCCGGTGGAGTCGGACACGACAATTGAGGGGGCGGTGCTTAGGCCACCCGTTGATCGGTCATAGACCACAGCAATAGGCGTTGGTCGATGCTGGGGTCGAAGCGCAGCAGACCGTCGTAGTTGAAACCACGAAAGGACAATAGATAGCGGCGCAGCAGACCAAATTGTGGACATGCCTCGGGAATCAAGGCAAAGGAGCCGTTTTGATCGAGCAGATACCAATACAGCTGATGATTAATTTGGCGTAATTCGGCGCGTGACAATTCATCGATCACCACATGAGTAATGGCACCGCTGGGCCGATAATAGATCAGTTCGCCGGCTTCGATATGGAGCGAGCGGACAACCTCTTTTTGAGCAAGCAAGGACTGCCAAACGGTCATGGTTTATTTCGCCTCAAAATTGGGTAGGTCGCGCAACGGATCATCCGGGTCACCGGTGATGCGCTCAAACTGCACCGTCACACGACGGTTGAGCCGACGCCCGGCTGCTGTCGCATTGGTGGCGATCGGGTAACGCTCGCCGTGATAACGGGTGACGATTATCGCCGCGTCAATGCCTGCATTGACCAGGTAGTCGGTTACCTTGACCGCACGTTTTTCAGACAGACGCCTGTTGTTATAACGTTCCCCTTGGCCATCGCTGTGGCCGTCGATAAACAGGGCTGAAACCAGACTATCGGCGTTCATATAGGTAACAATATTGTCGAGCATGGCCGTGGCCTGAGAGTCCAAACGCGCTCCGCCGCCGCCAAAGAGGACCGACGTGCGTTCTATTTGGCGAAAATTGACCGGTAACAATCCGGTTTGACAGGCCAGGTAGTCGTTGTAGAAGCTTTTAAAATTAACCGGCGAGATCTGCAGTCGGATTAGATCGTCACCGAACTTGGCCTTGCGGGTCAGAGTCGGTGCCATACCCGCCGTGAGCTCGTCCATCATCCGACCCGCTCGCGCCGTCTCGACGCGAATGGGAAATTTTCGATCGATCACTCTGGAATAGCCAAGCTCGGTGGTTAGTGCGCTGGAACGCCAAGCCGGTGCCTCGATCGTCAGCGCGGCCTGGCCCTCGGCCATTAGATTGCGCGTCGATTCCAAATAAAATTCCAAGGTATCACCGGCTTCTTGAAAGAATACCGCCAAACCGTATTGCGGGATCGGCTGATAAAACTTACAGTAAAACTCCGATGCATCGATGCGCCACTCGGTATTGGTTAGGCCGGTACCCAGGTTGGCCGCTTGACTGTTAGCGGCAACACAGGCCAGAAGACCGGCCATGCAAGAGGAAAAAATCTGTCTGTAGTTGGCCATAGCCTGCCGCTTCATCTCTATAACTCCGAATTAGATCAAGATACTGCAAGGTGTAGGCCAGTTTGGTTCTTTACACCAACAAAAAGCCTTAGCAATGTGAATCCACCCTACCGGCTTATTTTTCCAGCGTCCAAGTTGCAATGTCGAATGCAATGTCGAATGCGATAAGGAATGCGCCTGGCAGCGTGCCGGCCCAGCCCATCAAAGTGCATTACCCCTTACATTTCTAAGACAAATCATTAACATGTGCGCTTAATTTGTGCCTTTAGCCCGCTATTTCGGAGTGTATGTGACCATTAATGCCCCAGAGAACGAACTGTCCGAACGATTCCGCGGTTACTATCCGGTTGTCATCGATGTCGAAACGGCCGGTTTCAATTCCCAGACCGATGCCTTACTGGAAATTGCCGCCGTAACCCTAAAGATGGACAGCAGCGGCTGGCTCCTGCCCGATGAGAGTATTTTCTTTAACGTTAAACCCTTTGCTGGCGCCAACCTCGAAAGGGCCGCGTTAGAATTTACCGGCATCGATCCGTTTCACCCATTGCGCGAAGACGTTGATGAGGGCGAGGCCCTGGCTGAAATATTCAAGATGGTCCGCGCCGGCATGAAGGCCAACGGTTGCAAGCGCGCCATTTTAGTGGGTCACAACGCCACCTTTGATCACAACTTTGTCATGGCCGCGGCCGACCGGGCCAGCACCAAACGCAACCCCTTCCATCCCTTCTCGACCTTCGACACGTCGGCTCTGGCCGCTTTGGTCTATGGCCAAACGGTGTTGAAAAAAGCCTGCGATACGGCCGAGATCGAATTTTCCACCAAAGAAGCCCACAACGCCGAATACGACACCCGTAAAACGGCTGAGTTGTTTTGCCGGATGATCAATCGCTGGAAGACCCTCGGCGGCTGGCCGCTCCCGGAACGTTCGGAATCGGGCGATGACACCGCCACTGGAGACTGATAATGAAATGCATGGCCGACCTTTGCGTTATCCCCTTTAATCAACAAATCTCGGTGGCCGATGAAATTGCCGCCTGCCACCGGGTCTTGCAGAGCTTTGATGTAGAGCTGCAGTTGCACGGCTATGGCACCAACCTCTATGGCGAATGGGATCAGGTCTTTGGTGCGATTAAGGCCTGTCATCAGGCGCTGCACGACAGCGGCATCGTACGAATCTCGTCGACCATCAAGGTCGGCACCCGAACCGACAAGGACCAAACCATTGGTGACAAGATTCAAGCCGTCGAAGATCGCTTGGCTTGATTCAGCGCTGAGCCGCCTAGGCCAGACCATTCGATGAATTGTGGCTAATTCTCGCCGATACTCTAAACTGTCTCATTTTCGAGACAATGGCGGGTGCATCATGGATCTGAATGGGTTGGTACTGTTCGTCGAAATCATCAAGCAGGGTTCTATAACCCGAGCCGGCATGGTACTAGGCAAGCCTAAGTCGACTCTATCTCGCCAGTTGAGTGAATTTGAACAAACACTCGGGGTTAAGTTGGTTGAGCGCACCACCCGTCGGCTCGATCTAACCGAAGCCGGTCGTGAACTGTACGAGCAGTCGAAGGACCTGCTATCCGAACTGGGCGACATTCAGCACAGCATCGGCGCGTATCAGCGCCAACCCAAGGGCCAGCTGACCATTCTCTGGCCGCAAGAGCTGTTTACCGCTCAGATGGCGGAACTGATTGCCGAGTTTTTGCAGACCTGGTCGTTGATCAGCTTCTGCGGCACCCAATACAATGGCGCCACGCCGGCACCCGACAGCCAGTACGACCTACAATTTCTGCTCCACCAACAACCGCTACCGGCCAGTGACTGGATCGGTCGTTCGTTAATGAGTATCCCGCATAATATCTATATCGCCAGTCATTGCCTTAACCGTGCACCCAAGACGCTGGACGACATCCGCCATTGCCAATGTATTTTACAGTCGGGTGAAGATGAGTGGTTGTTTCGTCAAGACCAGCAGATTCACACCATCGCGGTACAGGGGCGGCTGACGTTGAACAGTCCGGATATGAGGCTGCAGGCCGCCATCCGCGGCTTGGGCGCAGTGCGACTGGCCAATTACTTGGCCGAGCCCTATGTGCGCCAGGGCGCTTTGACGGCATTGACCTTTAACGAGCGACCCGTGGCCGACACCCTCAGCGTGCTGTATCGAAGCCGGCAACTGCCGTTAAAAACCCGACTGTTCCTGGAGCACTTCCAGAATCATGTCGGGCGTCTGTACAGCACCCTGTAGCGGACCGGCGGAGCGCTTATGCCAGCTGAATGAATTCGCTGCGGTAGTGCTTGAGTTCTTCAATCGATTCGATGATGTCATCTAAGGCCCGGTGACTGCCTTTCTTATTAACCCCCGCCAAGACCTCAGGCCGCCAGCGCTTGGCCAACTCTTTCAGGGTACTGACATCGATATTGCGGTAGTGACAATAGCCGTCCAGATCGGGCATATACTTGATCAGGAAACGACGATCTTGCCAGATCGAATTGCCACACAGAGGCGACTCGCCCCGCTCAACCCAATCCTCCAGAAAGGCCACGGTCAGCGCCTCGGCTTGGGCGAGACTTATAGTGCTGGTGCGCACCTTTTCGGTCAGCCCGGAGGCGCCATGATGGTCGGTACACCATTCATCCATACCCGCTAGAACAGCCTCGGGTTGATGAATCACCAATTCCGGACCGCGGGCAATAATATTGAGATCCTGATCGGTAACCAGGGTCGCTATCTCAAGGATTTGGTCGGTTTCGGGTTTCAAGCCGGACATTTCTAAGTCTATCCAGATCAAATTGGTTTTTTTATCCATCAGGCGCAACCTTTAGGCAATGAAGGGGAGTATAATTAATCGTTCAGTATAACCGATTCCGAACCCTAGGGCCGCATGAGTAAACGAAAGCTAACCCGCCAACAGCAGTTCCGGATCGATAAGGTGCAGCAAGAACGCCTTTCCCGTGTCCAAAAGAAAGACCAGTTTATCGAGCAGAAGATCGAGTCTGGCTCCCTGGGCGAACCCCAAAGTGGCCTAATTGTCGCGCATTTTGGGGCCACCATCGATGTTGAAGCGAGTACCGGTGAGCTGGTGCGCTGCCATGTGCGCAGCAATCTGCCGGTCTTGGTTACCGGCGACCAGGTTATCTGGCACAGCGACACCCAGAACAGTGAGCGCGGTATCATCAGCGCGGTGCAAGAGCGCCGCACGATCCTCACGCGCCCCGATGCGCGCGGTAAACTGCGCCCGGTGGCGGCCAATATCGATCGCATCATCATTGTCGTCGCCCCCGCGCCGCGGACGCCGGTCAACCTGATCGATCGCTATTTGGTCGCCACCGCGCACGACGATATCATGCCGGTCATCTTGCTCAATAAATTCGATCTAATCGATCAGGCCCCAGAGATGCAGCTGGAGTTAAAGCAATATGAAGACCTGGGCTATCAGACGGTGATCGCCTCGATCAAGGACCCAGACGGCCTTAAAACCATTCAGGCTCTGGTGGCGGAGGGTAATTCGGTGTTTGTTGGCCAGTCTGGCGTGGGTAAGTCATCGATTATCGCCGAACTGTTGCCCGAGGCGGAAATCCGCATCGGCGAGATTTCAGAGGCAACCGGCAAAGGCCGGCACACCACAACGACCGCCAAACTCTATCATATCCCGAGCGGCGGCCAGCTGATCGACAGCCCCGGCATCCGGGAATTTGGTTTGTGGCACACCAACCCAGACGACTTGGCGCGCGGCTTTCCCGATGTCGATCAGTACGCGGCGCACTGTAAGTTTAACGATTGCACCCACACCCATGAGCCGAACTGCGGCGTCAAGGTGGCCATAGACGGCGGCAGAATATTGCAGCGTCGACTCGATAGCTTCTTGAGTATTCGCAACTCGGTCGATGAAGTGGTGATGCGAAGCTAGCTAACGCACAACCCGGTCGCTGAATCGGGTCTTGTTTTTAAAGCGATACACCCCCGGGCCAAAATCATAACTGAACGCCAGACGCACCAGATGCGCGGCACCGCGGCACAGATCGGGCTCAGTACGGCGCAATTCAATCACATCCTGGTTAAACTTCAGATAAAACTGGTCCGCCTCGGTACAGCCGTTGGACAGCACCGAGACTTCGAGTCGCTGCGCGGTGACCACCGGGTTAAATAGTAGGGTTTCGGAGTTAACCTGAGTCACCAAGGTGCTACAGGACAGCAGTGGTAACAACGCCAGGCCGGCTAACAGGTGTTTCATCGTCTTTTTCTCCATAACAGTCCGGTACTGGCCAACAGCAGCCAAAGGCTCAAGCTGCC
>NZ_CEYAVF010000014.1:48096-80197 GCF_982785585.1 Reinekea sp.
TTTTTCTCCATAACAGTCCGGTACTGGCCAACAGCAGCCAAAGGCTCAAGCTGCCACCTAATCTATTAATGGTGCCGTCTTCCGCCACGGTGGCCACGGTCACCTCGCAGCTATTGGTCAAGGCAACGCGTTGGGTTGAACCGCGCGGTGCATAAAACGGCGTTCGGTCTTGTGGGGCAAGATTACGCGGTACCGCGACATTGGCACTGCGAATCTCAATCATCTCGTCATTTATCCATTCTTTGAGCGCAAAAACATCGCTATACACCCCATAATTGCCGGCAACGCTAGAACCACAATGAAGTGGTCCGAAGGACACCACACCCAGCAGCGTGTTGGTTAGGGGGTTAAACAGGGGTCCGCCACTGTCACCTTGACAGGAGTCGCGACTCGGATCGCCGGCGCAGACCATGGTTGCACTATTAAATGCCGGCTCTGCTTGCTGACAAACAGCGTCGCTGCGGGGGGTGATATTCACTTCCAGCAGCGCGGGGCTGCCTTCGAAGGAATCGAGGGTGTCAGACAGGGTATCGCCGTGACCCAGCACCCTCACCGAATACTCATCGCTACCGGCCGCCAGGCTGGCAAATTCATCGGTGGACTGGGGCAGATTGATGGCACTGTTGGTCGGGCTGGTGGTGAGCTGGATCAGGGCGATGTCGTTGGTATACTGCCTTGCACTGTAACCCTCATGGATGATCGTGCTGGCTGCTCGGAGCAATTGACTGTCATCACCGCTAAAGGCCACCCACCCGGTGTAATGGTAGCCGGCGACACATTCTTCTTTGCTCGCCCGAGTAACACAGCCATAGTCGGCCGCGCCAAGCTCATCAAAACAGTATTCGTATTGCATCAGTGCCGAGTTATCGCCCACCAGCAGCATGAAATCGTCTACTTCAAGTCCCTTTAAACAATGGGCTGCGGTGACTACGGTGCCCGCCCCTAGATAGCTGCCCCCACAGATCGGGTTCCAATGAAACTCACCGGGTGCCCACTCATATTTGGTCATCAGGGTGACAAAAGAATCGCTCCCCGAACCGGCTGCTTGGCCATTGATAATGCGCGACTGGGGCGCCTCGGTCGAGCGAATTTCTGCATTGGCGAAGGTACAGGTGAGCACCAACAGCATGGCACATTGCAGGGTAAATAGTCTCATCGGGCGGCTCCGTGGTCAATTTGCAATGCTAAACCATAGTTTAGCCCGTTGCGAGCAAAGTAGCGGCCGAAATTGAAACGAGTTTAATTATTGGTCGGGGTTTGGGGTTTAAACGTTGGTCGGGGTTTGGGGTTTAAACGTTGGTCGGCCTTAAAAGCTGCGCGCTCCGGCCTGCTCGATTTGATGTAACAAAAAGCGAATCTTGATTAACCCAGCTTCCGTCAGCCGAACTGGACCCTCGCGCGCGCGCAGACCGTATTGCTCCTGGACCTGATTGCAGCGCTGGCGCAGCGCATCGAGGGCAGCATCGTGGCGTATCGGCATGGCTAAAAACAGGGTCCACTCCGGTTCCGCTAGCTGCTGCTCGAGCAAACGAGTGAGCAAACCTTGGATCTGATCGATATCGGGCCGGTACACCGGGGCCTTGCCAAAGGTGAACAGGAGTCCCACGCCAACGAGCACCAGCAGGGTTAACGCACATAGGACCACTAATTCGATCATATTCAGCCTCGTTCTAACCCGCTATCAACCCGCTATACAAGGCCAGATCGATCTACCCTAACCAGACGCGAGAGTTGCGAAACATCCGCAGCCAGGCGCCATCTTCTTGCCAATTGCTCGGCTGCCAAGAGTTGGTGACCGTGCGAAAGACCCGTTCTGGATGCGGCATCATAATACTGATCCGACCGTCTGGCGTGGTAAAGCCATTCATTCCGGCCGCAGACCCGTTCGGATTTAACGGGTAAGACTCGGTGACCCGGCCTTGGTTATCGATATAACGTAGCGCAACCAGACCACTGTTGAGCGCCTGATCCAGGTGCTGGGCATCGCGAAATTCCGCCAAACCCTCACCATGGGCGACCACGATCGGCAATTTTGAACCGGCCATACCAGCCAGAAAGATCGATGGCGACTGCGGAATCTCGACCATCACGGTGCGCGCTTCAAACTGTTCCGATTGGTTACGCACGAAATGCGGCCAAAGATCGGAACCGGGGATGATCTCACGCAAATTGGACAGCATCTGGCAACCGTTGCAGACGCCCAGAGCAAAGTTATTCGACCCGGCAAAGAAGGTTTCAAACTGCTTTTTGGCCGACTCATTAAAGCGTATCGATTTGGCCCAGCCCTCGCCGGCACCGAGCACATCACCGTAGGAGAAGCCTCCACAGGCCACTAAGCCGTTAAAGTCCTGCAACTTGACCCGTTGCGCCAGTATGTCGCTCATATGGACATCGACCGAGTCGAAGCCGGCGCGATCAAAGGCTGCCGCCATCTCAATTTGGCCATTGACGCCCTGTTCGCGCAGTACCGCCACCTTGGGCCGTACACCAGTGCTGATATAGGGTGCACTAATGTCGGCGTTCAAATCGAAGCTCAACGACTCGAACAGGCCTGGGTCGTTGGCATCGAGCCAGCGATCGTATTCTTGCTGTGCGCAATCCTGATTGTCACGCAAAGCCTGCATCCGGTAACTGGTCTCGCTCCACTGACGCAGTATATGGGTGCGGGGTTTGACATAGAATTCATCCCCGCCGGCCAACACACGGACGAAATCGTCATCGTTCGGCTGACCGATAACGGCCGTACAGTCACCCAAGCCAGCAGCGGTAAATTGCGCTAACACCGCCTCGGTATCGCCCCGCCGAATCTGGATAACCGCGCCCAGCTCCTCGGCAAACAAAGCGGCAATGGGGTCGTTATCGGAGAAGCGGTCGGTGTCGATATCGATACCGGTGCGACCGGCAAACGCCATCTCGACCAGGGTCGCAAAGACGCCACCGTCGGAACGGTCGTGATAGGCCAGGATCAGCTTGTCGCCGAGCAGACCTTGAATCACGGCCCAGAAAGCTTTTAAATCGTCGCTGTCGTCAACATCCGGCGCGACGTCGCCGACCTTGCGGTAGACCTGGGCCAACGCACTGCCGCCGAGCCGATTTTGCCCGCGACCGAGGTCGATCAGCACTATATCGGTCTGGCCGGCGTCGGTTTTAAATTGCGGGGTCACACTCAGGCGGACATCGGTGACCGGGGCAATACCGGTGATCACTACGCTCATGGGCGCAGTAACCGACTTGGTCTTGCCGTCGTCTTGCCAGGTGGTGCGCATCGACATCGAATCCTTGCCGACCGGGATGGTCAGATCCAAGGCCGGACAAAGCTCCAGGCCAACCGCTTTAACCGTATCGTAGAGCGCCTCGTCTTCACCGGGATGGCCTGCTGCAGCCATCCAGTTGGCCGATAAGCGGACTTTTCTCATCTCGCCGATGGCGCTGGAGGCCAAGTTAGTCAGGGTCTCCGCCACAGCCAATCGGCCTGAGGCCGCCGGGTTGATCAACGCGACTGGGGTTCGTTCACCCATGGCCAGGGCTTCACCGGTGAAGCCTTGGAAACCGGTGGTGGTTACCGCGGCATCGGCCACGGGGATTTGCCATGGGCCGACCATCTGATCGCGCACGACCATACCGGTGATCGAACGATCGCCGATAGTGATCAAAAAGCCTTTACTGGCTACCGACGGCAGGCGCATAACCCGGTCCACCGCCTCATTGATCTTGATATTGCGGGTTGAAAAGGCATCCTTTGCGAACGGCTGACGATTAAAGGATCGGGACATCTTAGGCGGCTTGCCCAAGAGCACATCCAGGGGCATATCGACGGCGTTGTTGTCGAAGTGACGATCGGCGACGGTCAGTTGACGATCATCGGTCGCCGTGCCAATCACGGCAAAGGGACAGCGCTCGCGTTCACAGATGGCGGTGAAAGTAGCCAATTGTTCCGGCGTGACGGCCAACACATAGCGTTCTTGCGATTCGTTACACCAGACCGCCAAGGGCGGCATACCCGGTTCGTCGTTGGGGATGTCGCGCAGTTCAAAGCGCCCGCCCCGGCCGCCATCGGCGACTAACTCCGGAAAGGCGTTGGATAGACCGCCCGCGCCGACATCGTGGATAAAGGCGAGCGGGTTTTGTGCGCCCAGTTCCCAGCAGCGATCGATCACTTCCTGGCAGCGACGCTCCATCTCTGGATTAGGCCGTTGCACCGAGGCGAAATCCAAGTCTTCATTGCCTTCGGCGCTATCGACCGACGACGCGGCGCCACCACCCAAGCCAATTTGCATGGCAGGACCACCCAAGACGATCAGTTGGGCGCCGACCGGAATGGCATCCCAAGCCTTGTCGACATGTTCTTCTTTGATGTTGCCATAGCCGCCAGCGATCATAATCGGCTTATGGTAGCCGCGTACCTCGGTGCCATTGGCGCCGGGCACCGACTGCTCAAAGGTTCTGAAATAGCCGGTCAGGTTGGGCCGGCCAAATTCGTTATTAAAGGCGGCGCCACCGAGCGGACCATCGAGCATAATATCCAAAGCGCTGACGATGCGACCGGGTTTGCCATAGCTGCTTTCCCATGGCTGTTCGAAGCCCGGAATACGCAGATCGGACACGCTGAAACCGGACAGTCCGGCCTTAGGCTTACCGCCCGCCCCGGTGGCGCCCTCATCGCGAATCTCACCACCGGAACCGGTTGCCGCGCCGGCAAAGGGTGCGATCGCCGTGGGATGGTTATGGGTTTCAACCTTAAACAGAATATGGACGTTCTCTTCATGATAGCGATAGTGCTGATCTTGATCTGGATAATATCGGCCGGCCTTAAAACCCTCTATAACTGAGGCGTTGTCCTTATAGGCCGATAAAACCCCAGCACTGTTGTGCTGATAGGTGTTTTTGATCATTTTAAACAGCGACCAGGGCGAGGCTTCGCCATCGATGGTCCAGTCGGCATTGAATATTTTGTGCCGGCAATGCTCGGAGTTGGCTTGGGCAAACATCATCAGCTCGGCATCGGACGGGTCACGCGCCAAGCCCTGATAGGCCTGAACCAGATAGTCGATCTCATCATCCGCCAAGGCCATGCCCAGACGTTTGTTGGCCTCAACCAAGGCCACTCGGCCTTCAGTAAGAATGGCCACTGTGCCCAGCGGGGCGGGCTCATGCTGAGCAAACAGATCGGCTTCGACCGGCTCGGCAAAATAAGGCGTTTCCGTCATCCGGTCGTAGAGCGCAGTGGCGGCCAACTTGAGTTCGCCGGCACTGAGGGCTTCGGTCCCGACCAGCCAGTAGCGCACGCCGCGTTCGATCCGGCTGACACTCTGCAGCGCGCTGTTATGAGCGATATCGGTTGCCTTGGTGGCCCAGGGCGAAATGGTACCCAGGCGCGGCGTGACCCAAACCGACTGACCCAGACTGCGTATGTCCTTGGGTGCCAGCTGCTGCGCCTCAGCTGCCTGCTGGCCAGCGTCTTGCGACGGGCCGTAATGCAGCAATTGCGCCAATACCGACTCCTCGGCAGCGGACAAGGATTGAGATACAGCGACAAAGTGGACGAATTCAGCGTATACATCTGTTATCGTCGGCAAAATTGTTTGTATTTTAACGGTGAGCCGTTGTCGGCGAAATTGGGACAAAGCGGCGTTGCCAGATAGCGTCAGCATCAATCAGAACCTGTATCGACTATTGAAAGGAAAGGGGTGGTAAAATCGGGCGGTATAGTAATGGATTTTAGCCTGAAATGGCAGTTGCGATCGTATTGAAGTGAGTCCTATGAGATTTTATTGGCTTAGCCCGTTCCGAAACGGGTTGAAAATATTAGTTTTGATGCTAATCGTCAGCACAATCGGGGTCTTTATTGCCCAGGGTGTGCAGTGGCGTAATCATCTGCAGCGTATTGAGAGTCGCGGCAAGCTAATCGTCGCCGTGCGTGAAAGCGAGGGCATATTCTGGGCCAATGGCCAGGAGTTTATCGGCTTCGAAAAGGATCTCATTGCTGAGCTCGAACGCGAGCTCGATATGCCGATTCAAGTATTTGCCGTTCGCGACCTCGACGACCTATATGGCGCTTTGGCCGCCGGCGCGGTCGATATGGCGCTGTCGGGTACCAGCTTCGGCACACACGATGTAATAGCCAGTCGCCCCTATGCGATGACTCGAATTGGCTTGGTGCACCCTAAAACGCGCAATATTGCCGACAACCCCGACCTGGAGTCTGTGCGGACCGGCCTACTCGATCCGCTGGGTCATCAAGACGCCACCAAGCTAATCGACAACCCGCCGCAAGCAAGCGCCGTCTATGATGCCGGGCGCATCAGTGCGGAACTGTTCACCCTAGTGGAGATGCAAGACCTCGATCAGGTGTTAGTCGATGAGCGGGACTTTCAGTTGCAGCAGAGTGTCTTCCCAGACCTACAATTTAGCGCCCTGGACTTGCCCGCGCGACCGATCAGTGTGCTGTTTAATCCGAGGGAAGATGGCACCCTTCTGACTCAGATCGATGAGGCCCTCGAACTGTTTGACGGCAGCGGCTTACTGGGCCAAATGACCGATCGTTACTTCGGCGACGCATTGGAATTTGATTATGTCGACAACCTGACCTTTGAAAAACATTTGACCGCCCGCCTGCCCACTTATCTGTCTAAGTTTAAATTTTATGCCGACCTGCAGGGCCTCGATTGGCGACTGCTCGCCGCCCAGGCGTATCAGGAGAGTCACTTGCGCGCCAATGCCCGCTCACCCACTGGCGTTCGGGGGCTGATGATGATCACCCTAGATACTGCCAAGGAGATGGGTATCACGGATCGACTGGATCCTGACCAGAGCATCAAGGCCGGTGCCCGGTATATTACCACGCTCAAGAATCGGGTTCCGGCCGACATTCCGGAACCTGACCGAACCTGGTTTGCCCTTGCCTCTTACAATGTTGGCGCCGGCCATGTTGAAGACGCCCGCAAGATTACCGAAAAGTTGGGCGATGACCCTGATCGCTGGATCGATGTGCGCAAACACTTACCGAAGTTGGCATTAAAGGATTATTACCCCTGGACTCGGTACGGTTATGCCCGCGGTGCTGAGCCGGTAGTATATGTCGCCAATATCAGACGCTTTTATAATCGAATAAAGAAAGAATATCCGCAGTTGGACGAGGCCGCCGAACCGGAGCGCCTCGAACAGCTACCAGACATCGACGTACCAGTGTTCCCCGGTCTCTAGAGCGTTGCCGGCGCTGTTGCAATGGCGTCGGCAGTGATGATTTAAAATCTAATCTGAAAACCGGTCGACCACAGCCAGTCTTGATCTGTGGGCAACCAATATATCTCAGAAAAACCGGTCACCGACTCCGATAGGCCTTGCTGGAGTCCCGCTGACCAGCGCCCGGCATCGGCACCTTGGACCCGATAGCCGACAAAGGTTTGTGTCGACTGGCCCTGGCTGCGCGCGCTGACATCCCATGCTAAGAGCTCATCCTGATAAAGCCAGAGCCCCGAAAGGGCCGAACTGCCCAGATTCCATGTCACCAGATTACCCCAGATGGGCGACCCATTGGGGACATTGCGGTAGGTTAGCGCGATAACCCCTTCTGGTGTGCGCACAACCGTGGCCGCGCTCCATTGAGTGTCCGGTTGGGTCTCATCAATCACCCACTGGCTGGTCACCATAAAGGTCTCACCCGAGGCGAAATCGACGCGCAACGCTCTGTTCTCACTGGCTTGCACCAGGCCACCAACCGCCAGACCCTTTTGGCTGCGCGACAGCAGGCTGGGCGACAGCTCGATCAAGAACGCCTGCTCGACCGTCGCCAAGCGCCCGCCACGCACACTCACCACTCCTTGACGCCAATTAAGATAGGCCTGGTGCTGACGCAGCACGACCGCGTCATCCTCGGCCAACGGATCAATAGCGACTTGCCACAGGCCGATCAGAGCGCTACTGCCTAAGGGCTCGGCCGCGGTTACGCCAAAGCGGCTCTCCGGCATGGCCAGCAGCCAATGACTGCCATCGGCCAAAGGGCGATCAAGATAGTCACCTTGAAACTGCAGCTGGCCACTCGGGCTCACCTCGGCAGCATGGGCCTGGATACTGGACAGCAAGGCTAAGAAAAAAACATAGACTGAATTGTGGGTTTTCAATTGAAGATAACCGTTTTATTGCCGTGTACCAAGACTCGGTCTTCCAAATGCCATCTAAGCCCGCGCGCCAGCACAGATTTTTCACAGTCCTTGCCTAGACGCACCATATCTTCAACCAAATCTCGATGGGTAATACGCACGACGTCTTGGTCAATAATCGGACCTGAATCCAGATCGGCGGTGACATAGTGGCAAGTCGCGCCAATCAATTTAACGCCGCGTTCATAGGCTTGGTGATAGGGACGGGCCCCGATAAAGGAGGGTAAAAAACTGTGATGTATATTAATAATCCTATTGGGGTAACTGTGGCAAAGTGCCGCGGGGATAATTTGCATATAACGGGCTAGCACGATGGAATCGATCTGGTGAGCGGCAATCAATCGCTCGATCTCGTCAAAATGCTCCTGTTTATTAGCCGGATCGACCGGAACATGAAAAAACGGAATGCCATGCCATTCTACCAAGCTGCGCAGATCGTCGTGATTCGAGATGACACAGGGGATATCACAGGGCAGATCGCCACTCTGCCAGCGATTAAGAATATCGGCCAAACAATGGCTGTCACGCGAGCACATTAGCGCGATGCGTTTGCTGCTGCCGGTGTCGGTGACTTGAAACGTCATGTTCAAATCCCGAGCGATGGGGGTAAATATTTCAGCGAGTTTTTCAACGCCAAAGGGCAAGGAGCTGGCCTTGATCTCGTTGCGCATAAAAAACCAGCCCTGGGCCAGATCCGCATGGTGATTTGCTTCTAAAATGCTACCATTATATTGTGCTAAGAGCCCCGAGACTCGTGCCACAATACCCACTCGATCGGGACAAGAAATTACCAGTCTTAACACACGCTCCATACCCACTAACTCCAGTGTCTTGATATATCAGGAAATTTTCTAAAAATCTGTTTTCAGAAAAGCCCTAATGATATATCATGCTGCGTCCTTTGACGACTGCATTGTAGCCAAGGCTTTTGGGCAGACGTCGATTACTATGCCGAGCGGGTACTGGTTTATTTAAACGAACATCGCGCCGTCACGCAGTGGCACAACGAACACTGCAGGCTTGCGCATAATATATGGGAAGATGGCTATGCTGACGCTAGAACAACTGTTGGCCGCTCCAGAAAAAGATTACATGAACTCAGGTCAACTTGAGTACTTTCGTGATCTACTAGCCACACAGGCGGCTGAAGTACGAGAATCACTGGCCAATGCGCGCCTGCAACTGGCAAGTTATGAAAATGAGCCGGATGAACTGGACAAAGCCAGCATCGAAGAAGAACGTAGGATGTCACTGCGTTTTCTGGATCGTCAAACTAAGTTATTGCCTAAAATTGACCAGGCAATAAAGCGTATCGACGATGGTGATTTTGGTTATTGCAAAATCACGGGTGAAGAGATTGGCATAAAACGCCTGTTGTTGCGTCCAACCGCCACACTTTGCGCGGAAGAAAAACAGCGCCAAGAAATGAAAGAACGAAACTATCGCGATCAATAGTATTAGTGCTCGCTTGATAAATCATCCTCGATTAGATCGGGGATTTTTTTTGTCTACTATTTGACCCGAGCTAACCCGAGAAGCTCCCACCAAGATTACGGCACGCCCTTTGCAAAGCTCAACTGTAGATCAATGCAAATCAGGGGCTAAGCGTAATGGAAATTAATACCGGGTCGATTCTGTCGTACCAGAAAAACCAAAATATGGCCGCCAATGTCGCCCAAAACGGGGCCGTGACCGCGGTAACGGGCGGCGCAGCCAATGCTCCAAGCCTGCAGTCTGACAATGTCAGCATCAGCAATAGGCGTGATATCTTTAACTGGGTAGCGGCCACCTTTCCGGTTTCAAGCCAAGAACCGGCAAGCATTAGCCGAGCCAGCCAGAGCCTATATGATTACCAGATTCTCAACTTTAGTGATCTGAGCACAATTAACCAGATGATCTCCGAGGATTCGGAGACCCCGATGATTAGCCGAATAGAGGCCAACCTACAAAACAGCATGTCGTATCAGCAACAGCAAAATCTGAGTCGTATCTATCAAGTCTTCAGGACGCTTGCCGCAGCAGAATAAAAACGGACAGGCTGGTACTTACAACCTGTGCTAGAGAAATTTCTGTATTTCAATCAGTAGGTCTTCCTCGTCAACCGGCTTTACCATAAACCCCCTAGCACCTTGGCGCTGACCCCAAACACGATCGGTCTCCTGGTCTTTGGTGGTGACCATTATTACCGGGATGTTCTTAGTCTCGGGATCCTGAGACAGTTTACGAGTGGCCTGAAAACCATTCAGCTCTGGCATTACCACATCCATCAAGACCAAATCCGGCTTGGCGCTTTTAGCCAGCGCAACACCACTGGCGCCGTCCTCGGCTACCAGGTAATCGAAACCGTTTTTTTCCAAAATCTTAGTAAAATGGGCAACCTGACTCGGTGAATCATCGACAATTAAAATGGTGGCCATGGAGATTTCCTTCTAAATCCTACTCATTAGACATTCTTATCCGCTGTAAAAAACTATAGCCATTGCCCGCCATTGTGCAACAACAGCACACCAAATTTGCCTCGCCGCAAAGATTATTTTGTTACCGCGGTTGCCGCGTTTGAACACCGTCGTGGTAATAAAAGTCGACTCGGTTGCCATCCTTTGCGTCACCTTGGTTACAAAAATAAACGCTCATAATTCGCGCTCGAACGAATCCACTGCTAAATTTTTAAAACGGTGTTATCAATAGAAGTAAACAACCATGATTAAAAAAGAAAACATTTTAATATCCGCACGCAAAGTCTTAACCGAACAGGGCATCGACAAACTATCACTGCGCAAAATTGCCGCAGAGGCCGGCTGTGCCGCACCCTCCATCTATTATTATTTTAAAAATAAACAGGAAATCGTCGCCGGCCTATGGGAAGAAATAGTGCCAAGCCTCGAAAGTAGCATCATGGACGCAGAAGATAAGTATCGGGCCTACGGCCAGTTTTGGCTGGCCCGACCCAATGATTTTAGACTATTTATTACCAATGCCGACTACTTCCCCTTTGTCGCGAAGACTGAGGCCTATAGTTCGCTGCGCAGCCAGTTGGCCGACAACCTGCATCGCTTGAACGGCCAACTGATGGAGCAAATTTACACCCAGGATTGATCGCACTGGCGGTTAAAGCGAATGCAACGGGCTCTCATTAGGGCCCCAGAGCGTCAATTGATCGGTCGAATCGGCTTCATTAAAGCGCACGCCTAGGCCGAGCAGCCGCACAGCCTTAGCGCTTTTGGCGCATGCTGCTTGCAAAAGCCGTTGGTAACTCTGGGCGTCTAATGCCCAGGGCCGCTCCATCGTGGTAGTGGTGAAATCATTGAAGCGAACTTTCACGAAGACACTTTTCAGCGGTGGACAGCTCTTATCATTAATACGTTTCATCAGCCCAGCATAGAGCTCGGGCAATTGCTTCAAGCACTCCTCTTCGCCGGCCAAATCGGTGGCGAAGGTGTGCTCGATACTCTGCGACTTGCGCGTTCCGGTGCGTCCCACGGCCCGTTCGTCGACCCCCCGTGAACGCTGATAGAGCCAAGGACCGCTCTTACCAAAGAACTGCACCAGCTTGGGCATAGACCATTGCTGCAGGTCACCACAGGTCTTGATTCCCATCTGATTGAGTCGCTCGTTGAATTTTTTCCCGACGCCCCATATTTTTTTCACCGGTAACGCGCTGACAAAATCATCGACCCGACGCGGAGGCACCACGAAAATGCCATTGGGCTTATTCCAGTCAGAGGCCACCTTGGCCAAAAATTTGTTGGTTGCCACGCCGGCCGACACGGTGATACCCACCTCGCGAAAAACCTCCGCGCGGATATGCTCGGCCAGTAAGGTGGCACTGCCGCCAAACCAAAGTGAGTCAGACACGTCGAGATAGGCCTCGTCGAGCGAAAGGGGTTCTACCAGATCGGCGTAGCGAGCAAAGATTGCCATCATCTGCTCAGACGCGGCGCGATAAATTTCGAAGCGATGGGGCTGAATAATAACCTGCGGGCACAAGGCCACGGCGCGCCTAGAGGGCATCGCGGAATGCAGACCGAAGGCCCGGGCCTCATAGTTACAGGTTGAGAGCACCGACCGTGAGCTTTGCCCGCCCACAGCCACAGGGTGTCCACGCAAATGAGGGAAATCACGCATCTCCAACGCGGCGTAGTAACAATCGCAGTCAATATGGATGATTTTACGTTGCATGGCAAAAATACTGTATGGGTATACAGCTATATTAGAGATATTAAGCCTGGGAGGCAAGCCTACGACTCAAACGGGGGGGGGCAACTGACGCTCAGTCCCAAACGGCGCGCATGCTGAGCAGCTCGCAGAAGGCCGCGACCCATTGCTGACTGATCAATACGAAATCGGGCGACTCAGTATAGTGGGCCATCTGGGTCATTTGCAGGCCGCTGTAACCGCAGGGATTGATGCGCAGAAAGGGAGTGAGATCCATATCGATATTGAGGGCCAAGCCGTGGAAGCTGCGGCCCTTCTTGATCCGCAAACCGAGCGAGCAAATTTTCTGCAGCCCGACATAGACCCCTGGTGCATCAGGCTTGGCAGCCGCGACAATACCATAGGGTTGCAGAGTGTTCACCACGCTCAGCTCGAGCGCACTGACCAGCTTTCGGACGTCGGAGCCGATACGACTCATATCGAGCAACACGTAGGCCACTAGCTGACCGGGCCCGTGATAGGTAATCTGGCCACCGCGATCGGCCTTGACCACCTCTATATCGCCTGGATCGAGCAGATGTTCCGCTTTGCCGGCCTGACCTTGGGTGAACACCGGTTCGTGTTCAACCAACCAGATTTCATCAACCGTGTTGGCGTCCCGCTCCAAGGTGAAGCTCTGCATTGCATGCCAGGTTTCACTATAGGGCACTCGGCCAAGAGTTCGGATGCGCACCCTATGCTCAGCCGTGCTGTCGATCATAGAACCATCTTTACCATTGGATTGACTTTTAACTCGTCAAACAGGAGCGTCAAATGGGCTTCCTGTTCGATTCGCATCCAAATTGTCAGACTGACAAAGCGGCCATTTTTACTCGGATTTTCACTAAAACTCTCAACGGTAACCGCCGGATCGTATTTCACTAACACGCCGGCGACAAACTGCTGATAATCAGGATGGGCGTCGCCCACCACCTTGATCAGATAGCGTTCACAGGGGAACTCAATTTTAGGCGCAGCGTCCAATTCGCGGGGCATCGGTACTCCTAGCGTCAAACGCTAAACAAGTTACTAATCAGTAACAAAATGTAATCCCATATGCGGGCAAAAAATCCGGCACGTTTTACCTCATGTAGGGCAATCAGGGGCTTGCGCGTGACTTCTTCACCGGCCACATAGACCACCAATTCGCCCAAGGTCTGGCCAACCTGAATCGGCGCCTTGATGGTTGGGTCAATGTTTAACTGTGTGGTTAGAGCGTCTTCCGTGCCACGGGCAATGGTCAGGGTCAAATTCTCGACCAAGCCGAGCGAGAGCGTTTTAACTTTGCCACCCCAGACACGGGCCGAATAAAGCTCAGTGTCGCCTTGGAAAGGCTCTGCGGTGCGAAAGAATCGAAAACCGTAGGTCAACAGTTTCTGTGTCTCTTGGGCGCGCGCGCCTTCGGAGCGCGTGCCCATGACGACACTGATTAGACGCATCCCATCACGTGTGGCCGAGGCCACTAAACAATAGCCTGCGGCATCGGTATGACCGGTTTTTAGGCCATCGACATCGGGATTGGTACCGAGCAAGCGGTTTCGATTAGGTTGCGGAGCAACCGGACCATAGGCGAAGCTGCGTTCAGAATAGATCGGATAAAATTCAGCATTTTCATAAATGATGGCCTTGGCTAGGAGGGCCAAATCATAGGCGGTTGAAAAGTGATCGATGCCATTTTTAGGCGACAAACCGTGGGAATTGGCGAAGGTGGTATTAATCATGCCCAACTTTAGAGCGTACTTATTCATCAGGTCGACAAACAGCTCCTCGCTGCCGGCAATATGCTCTGCCATAGCGACTGAGGCATCGTTGCCAGACGGGATCACGATTCCGCGCAACAGATCTTCGATGCTGACCATCTTGCCTTCTTGTATAAACATCCGCGAACCCTGCATGCGCCAAGCCTTCTCACTGACTAGGGTCTCATCACTGAGCTCCATGCGACCTTCGATGATTTCCCGCTCGGCTATATAGCTGGTCATCAACTTGGTCAGGCTGGCGGGCGCAATTCTTTCATGCTCGTTGTTCGCGACTAAGACCTGACCCGTTTCGGCATCGATCAACAAATAAGCCGTTGCTGCCAATTGCGGCGCCGCGGGGATAAGGGGTTCCGCGTGCAGCAATGACCCGAGAAGACTTGCGGCCACCAGACCGAAGGTTGTGATGTTTCGCTTAAAGTTCACACTGGTTTCCAAAATTCGATACGCATTGACACAAAATGGCCCGCTAACTGGTCAGCAGCAGACCCCAAAAAGAAACTCATTGTAGCAGCCGGGGGGGTATTTACACCCCCCAAGCTAATCTGTCCAACCTAGCCTAGGGCTTAGCAACGATTACCGGCTTGCCCATTTCACCATTAGCGTACTGCTGCTGCAGTTCAATGGCGCGGCTGTACTTGACTGGCCCGATGCGCACGCGATAAAAGTTGTCGCGAAAAACACCGACCTGATCAGATACTTCGCCGGATAAGGTATCGCGCATGGCATTTGCCCCTGTTTTTTCACTAAAGGCGCCGACTTGAACATAATAGGATGCACTGTCTAAAACGGAGCCGGCAATGGCTTCGACCCGGACTCGAGCCGTGCCCTTATCCTGAAAGCCCAGCTTCACGGCGCCGGCATAGGACATATCGATAATGCGCCCAGCATGGAACGGGCCCCGGTCATTAATCCGCACGTCGATCGACTTACCATTGTCTAAATTGGTCACGCGAACCCAACTGGGCAAGGGCAAGGTCTTATGGGCCGCACTGATCTTATTCATATCAAAACTTTCGCCATTGGAGGTCGCGTGGCCGTGAAATTTGGCACCGTACCAGGAGGCTAGACCCTCTTCACGATAGTTTTCAGCGCTGGAGAGAATCTTGTAACGCTTGTTGTTGACCGTGTAGGGGCTTTTATTGCCCTGTAAAGAGAGCGGTTCCATCCGGGCAGGGGTTTCCGTTATCTGATGCTCGGCAAGTGCAACCACAGGGGCTTTGTCCTGTGCAATGCTATAGCGGGATTGGCCTGCCGGCGCAGCGACCGCAGTTTGGGCGCTTGCTTTTGCCTTACTCGGCACAGTAGCGACACCACTGCCCTGCCCTTGGGCGATGTAGTCACTTGAACAGGCGCTGACCAGCACCAAAATGCCACTGGCTAGTAGCGTTCTAACACGATACTGGATGGGCATGAAATTGAACATAAATAGACCCTTATTACTTCTGCTCTAACGCTTCGGCGAGTTGAAAAACGGCCATGCTATAGGCGATGGCGCGATTGTAACGTGAAATAACCCAAAAATTTCGATAGCCGAGCCAATATTGGGTCCCCTCTTCGGCGTCGAGTCGAATCGGAAAGACCTGTGCCTCACCCGACTCCCGAATGGCGCTGAACCAACCCAGCTGTTCGACTTCCGCCAAGGTGCGACTGCGGTCAAAGGAATTGACCTTAACCGCCGAATTGGGATCTGTTACCGTGGCGCTTGAGACGATGGTGGCACCGGTACGCCAACCATTCTCATTGAGATAATTGGCCACCGAACCAATGGCATCATAGGGGTCGCTCCATATATCAATATCGCCGTCCTTGTCATGGTCGACCGCATAGGCCTGATAACTAGTGGGCATAAATTGGGGGTAGCCCGTAGCTCCAGCATAGGAGCCTTTGACTTTGAGCGGATCGAGCCCCTGTTCCCGAGCAATGACGAGAAAACGTATCCATTCGCGTTGAAAATAATCGGCCCGGCGACCCTCGGTCACCGCCAAACTGCCCAGAGAATTAAAGGTACCGTGACGACCACTGGATTGCCCATAGCGGCTCTCAATGCCAATAATAGCGACAATAATGCTCACTGGAACACCATACTCGGCCTCAGCACTGGCGAGCAACTCACTGTATTCGAGGGCGAATTTTTGGCCCTTGCGGATGGTGTCTTTACCGAGAAACATCGGTTTGTATTGGGCGTATTTTTTGGTGGTTTCTGCCGGCGCTGCCAGATTTCGACTCGGCGCCTCGCGATAGCTGCCGCTGATCATCCAGTTCTCGACCTGAGCACGGTCAAAGCCGTGTTCGGTAACCAGTATTTCAACCACCGCCTGAGTACGCGGAAATTCGGTAAAATCTTGCGCCGACAAGGAGCAAGACACAAACAAAAATACAGTCCAGGCAAATCGCATAACTACTACCTTGATACCAAGAATAAGACCATCATCGCTTAGACTCTGCGATGGGTGCTAATGGACATGAGAATGCCGAAACTGGCCAATAGTGTAACAATCGAAGTGCCCCCGTAACTAACCAAGGGCAAGGGTACGCCAACCACAGGTAATAACCCACTGACCATGCCGATATTTACAAAGACATAAATAAAGAAGGTCAGGGTTAAAGACCCTGCCAAGAGACGACAAAAATTGTCGCGCGCCTGGACCGAAATAATCAGGCCCCGGGCTATAATAATGACATAGATAGACAGTAAAAGCATAACCCCGACGAAGCCAAATTCCTCGCTCAAGACAGCGATAATAAAATCGGTATGGCTTTCGGGTAAGAAATCGAGTTGCGATTGGGTCCCCAACATATAACCCTTACCGGTCAACCCACCGGACCCGATCGCGGTCTTGCTTTGGATAATATTCCAACCGGCACCGAGGGGATCCGATTCAGGATTGATAAACGTCAGCACCCGCTGCTGTTGATATTCACGCAGCACGAACAACCACAATGCCGGCAAGGAACCGATCAACAATACCCCCGCAGCGATTATTAACTTCCAAGATAGACCGGCCAAAAATATAACAAAGATGCCTGAGGCTGCAATTAGAATTGAGGTTCCCAAGTCGGGCTGTTGCAGAATCAAAATTACGGGAATAAACAGCAATACCATTGCGATGGCTATCGTTAGTATTCGCGGCGGTAACGCCTGGCGCGACAGATACCAAGCCATAACGATAGGTAAAACGATCTTCATAATTTCCGCAGGCTGAAAGCGGAACACGCCCGGAATCACCAACCAACGTTGGGCGCCTTTGGCGCCGGCGCCTAAGACCAACACCGCCACCAGCAGCAGGACGCCAATTAGGTATACGCTGCCACTCCATTGTTGGAAAAACCGCGGATCGACTTGTGCCACGATGGCCATCGCAACAAAACCGATAAGCAGGCGCAGCCCCTGCCGATAAACGGACGGCCAATTGCCACCACTGGCACTGTATAGGATCACCAAACCAACAATCGATAGCGCCACCAAGCCCACCAACAAATAGATGTCGATATGAATTTTATGCCAAAAACCCAACCGTTTGGTAAAGCTGCTGTCCGTTGCCTGCCGACTGAAATCACTGCGCAATGGGGCTCTCCCGCAAAAGGTATTCGTCTTGTAGTGCACGCGCTATGGGAGCCGCAATCGAACTGCCGCCACCGCCGTGCTCGATCACGACCGCCAAGGCAATTTGCGGGTCATCGAAGGGTGCATAACTGATAAACAGGGCGTGGTCCTTGAGGTGATCCGGCACATCTCCGAGGGCGTCGCCGTTTTCATCGCGTTTAATTTCGGCTACCTGCGCGGTACCGCTCTTGCCAGCAAAACGATAGGGTGCTCCTATTGCCGCGCCGCGGGCCGTACCCTTCTTGCCGTAGAGAACTTCGGCCATGGCATCCTGCATCTTGGCCCAATTATTCGTGTCATTTAGCTCCACATCCGGCTGAGCCTGTTCTGGAATGGCAAGTAGGTCGGGCATGTTGCTGTATAGCATCAGGCGCGGCGTCGTCCAATGACCGTTGTTGGCAAAAACGCCAGTCGCAATTGCCAGCTGGGTTGGGGTGGCAAGCATATAGCCCTGGCCAATACCGAGATTGACCGTGTCGCCGGCATACCAGGAAAACCCATGCCGGTCTCTTTTCCATTCACGTGATGGATTAATGCCCGAGGCCGGATTGTAAATATCCCAGGAAGTGGTCTTGCCGAAACCGAACTCGTTAAGCATATTGTGAATCGGCTCTAACTTCATTTTGTAGGCCATTTCATAAAAATAGGTGTCAATCGACTCTTCAATGGCATCGGTCAGATTGACGATACCGTGGCCACCTCGCTTCCAATCGCGATAAATACGATCATCATTGGGAAGCTGAAACCAACCGTTGTCGTTGATGGTATAGGACCAGGTGGTAAAGCCCCCGTCGACGCCGGCCAAGCCAATGAAGGGCTTTATTGTCGAGGCGGCGGGGTACTGACCGCGTGTCGCCCGATTCAGAAAGGGTTTGGCCGGCGAATCCCGTAATACATTGTAAAGAACCGATGGGAAGCCGGTAACATAGAGATTAGGATCGAAACTCGGTTGACTCACTAGCGCCAGAATACCGCCTGTTTTCGGCTCTATGGCAACCACGGCACCGCGTTTGCCGGCCAATAGATCGAAAGCTTTTTGCTGTAAGGCGCGATCCAGCTGCAAATGAATATTCGCCCCGGGTATCGGCATTTTCTTGTCCAATACTTTTAGAATACGTCCGCGAGCGTTAGTTTCAACCCGTTGATAGCCAACCGTACCGAGCAACTCCTGTTCATACTGCGATTCGATGCCCTGCTTGCCGATGTAACGGATGCCGGCATAGGCACTGCTATCGAGATTAACCGTTTCCCGCTCGTTGATCCGGCCGACATACCCAAGGACATGCGCAAAGGCCTCGCCATAGGGATATTGGCGAATCAGTTCGGCCTCGACCAAGGAGCCGTCGAGGAAAAAACGATTCGCCGCCAGGGTGGCGATTTCATTATCACTGAGTTTTATTTTTAACGGTATAGGCTCATAAGGCCGCCGATACTGACCCAGACGTTTTTTAAACCGGCTAATTTGCTCATCGGATAATTCAATCAGCGCCCCAATCTCAAGCACTAGAGCATCAACATCCTTGGTACGTTCAGCGACGATGCTCAAGGTATGACTGGGCAAATTCCCGGCCAGCAATTCACCGTTACGGTCGTATATGAGACCCCGGGTCGGCGGGATCGCTAAGACTTCGAGGCGGTTTTGATCGGACAACAGGCTATGCTGTTCATGCTGAACAATCTGTAAGAAAAACAATCGGCACACTAGAATAATCAACATCAGGGCGACTAACACAAAGGCCACAGTCATACGCCGACTAAAGAGCCGGCGTTCGTATTCTTTGGTGTCTAATGATTTGCTAAACATAGTTATTTATATAGCCGCTACTTATGGTACGGGTGATTCTGACTGATACTCCAAGCGCGATACACTTGCTCCGCGAGCAGGACTCGAACCAGTGGATGTGGCAGGGTCAGGTTCGACAAGGACCAGCGTTGGTCAGCCCGTGCCAGGGCACGAGGATCGAGCCCGTCCGGACCGCCGATCAAAATAATGACATCCTTGGCCTGCTCACGCCAATGCTGTAGTTGACCCGATAACTGTTCCGTTGACCAGGCTTGACCGTGTAAATCAAGCGCGACAACGTGATCGGAATCGCGAATCGCAGCCAACATCGAGTCACCTTCTTGGGCGATAGCCTTCTCAGCAGGCTGATTTTTACCTCTATTGCCCAATGACAGGGTCACAAACTCAACCGGTAATTCCCGAGGCAGACGCTTTAAATAGTCACCTGCCCCATCATTTACCCATGCCGGCATTTTCGGACCCACAGCCAAGACTCTGATCTTCATAACCGCAACCTTACTCCGAGTCGGGCGTCAAACCAGACCAGAGTCGTTCCAGATCATACAGAGCACGGGCATCGGGCAGCATCACGTGCAAGACCAGATCGGTAAAATCCAACAAGACCCAATCAGAACCGCTCTCGCCTTCCTGGTGATTGGCAATAAAGCCAATGCCTTTTAGGTCATCTGCGACGCTGTTCACTACCGCGGCAATATGGCGAGTAGAGGTGCCGGATGCGATAACCAGGGTATCCATCAGTTGCGTTTGGGCACGTACGTCCAATACCTGAATATCGGTTGCCTTAATGTTTTCAAGCGCTTCGATCACCGCCTCGGTCAACTTGGCACCGTGGGCGTTTTTTTCTTTTAAGCTTTTATCGGTCATTTATACGTTCACTTTTGTCCAACCCTGCCGATTTTCGGTACAGGTTATGTTCGGTAATATAATTTTGAACGACCAACGGTACTGGCCAATTTTCAAAATCGTCTGTTTGCCGCAATTCACTTGAAGACAGGGGTATTTGCACACCCTGGTCTATCCAAAAGTGTCCGGCTTGTGCATTTAAAAAGTCTTGCTGGGTGCTACAGGCGGTTAGTGCCTGATGATAATCGATCGGGGTAGCCCCGGAGCGACTAAACACCCAAAATGAAATTTCGCTCGCCAGTTGTTCAAATTGACGCCACAACGGCAGACTGTTCCAGGCATCACTGCCGAGTACAAACACAATCTTATGCGCTGGCCATTGGGCTATCAGGCTGGCGATGGTATCGGCCGTATAGCTTGGCCCTAGGCGCTGTAGTTCTTGTCCATCAACCTGAATCCGGTCTCGATTTGGGCTTGTTTGCTGCCACAACTCCAACATTCGCAAGCGATGCTCGCTGTTGGCGGTCGCGCCATCCTTCAAGGCCGGAACCGAACAGGGTATTAGGCGTAGCTGAGCGACATCGGGCTCTGCCAGAACCCTATTACACACTGCCGCATGGCCAAGATGGAATGGATCAAAGGTGCCGCCGTAAACCGCCAATATGGGCCTATTAAGACTCACGTATCTGACCGTCTCCGAGCACTATATATTTCTGTGAGGTCAGACCGACCAAACCGACCGGCCCTCGGGCATGAATCTTATCAGTTGAAATGCCAATTTCGGCGCCTAGGCCATATTCAAAACCGTCAGCAAAGGCGGTAGAGGCATTAATCATCACCGACGCTGAGTCAACTTCACGCAGAAACCGCCGGCCAGAACTGTAGTTTTCGGTTACGATGCTATCGGTGTGATGGCTGCCATACATATTGATATGATCGATCGCCTGGTCCAAATTTGCGACCACCTTGATGGCAAGAATGGGCGCTAAGTATTCGGTAGCCCAGTCCTCTTGTGTCGCCGCTGAGCAATCAATGATTGCCTGCGTCTGCTCACAACCACGCAACTCGACACCCTTAGCGTCGAACTGTCGCTTCAACTCGGGCAGCAAAGCGTTGGCTTGGGTCGCTTCCAGCAAGAGCGTCTCCAAGGCGTTGCAGACACCATAGCGGCGCGTTTTGGCGTTAATCGCAATACGCACGGCCTTTTCGGGATCGGCGTTAACATCGATATAAACATGGCAGTTGCCATCCAAATGCTTAATCACCGGCACTCGGGCATCGGCTGAAACGCGTGCGATCAAACCTTTACCACCGCGCGGCACGATAACGTCGACATATTCGGGCATGGTGATCAGCTGGTGAACCGCGGCGCGATCGGTGGTCGCGACCACCTGCACGGCGGTCTCCGGCAAGCCACTGGCACGCAAGCCTTGCTGTATGCACAGGGCCAAGGCCGCATTGGACCGAATGGCTTCACTGCCACCGCGCAGGATAACGGCATTGCCCGACTTCAGACACAGACTGGCCGCTTCAATTGTTACATTAGGACGCGATTCATAGATGATGCCGATAACCCCCAGTGGCACACGCATTTTGCCAATCTGAATACCACTCGGTCGATAATCCAGCTCACTGATGCTGCCGATCGGGTCTGGTAAGGCCGCGACCTGCTCCAGCCCAACCACCATGGCGGCAATACGCGCCGGGGTGAGTTCCAGTCGATCGAGCAGCGCCGCACTTAAGCCCTTGGCACGGCCTGCGTCTAGATCGGCCTGATTGGCCGCCAACAAACTTTCTTGCATCTCAAGCACAGCCGCAGCGGTTGCCAGTAATGCACGATTTTTTTGCGCCGTTTCGCTTTTTGCCATCTGCGCCGATGCTGCTCGCGCCTGCTGGCCCAAAGTGGTCATATAGTCTATTAGTGTCGTGGAGGTCATTATTCTATTCTGGACTAGGATTACGGAACGCATTATACCTTGCTCTGTCGTTGACCTCTATGGCCATATTGCCTGCAAACTCAATTGCCGAGCCAATAAACTACCCTAAGTGGTAAATCCGCCCGACATCGGAATGCTAAGAGCGGTAAACTCCCCGCCGATTAACCTACTGAGTCTCCCATGAATTGGATTGCCGAATACCCTGCCTTGCTCCTAACGGCGCTTTGGCTAGTCGCGTTTTTAGAGTCCTTTGCCCTACTCGGCATCCTTGTGCCCGGCATAGTCTTGCTCTTTTCTCTATCGGCCCTGGCTAACCATATTGGCATTGGTCCTCTGGCCCTCTTGATCGCCGGCGGCACCGGTGCCCTGTGCGGCGACCTGATCAGTTTTTTTATTGGCTTCAGACTGAAAAATCGGCTCTATCAATGGTCCTGGGTGGCTCGACACAAAAATTGGATTCAACACGGGGAATGGTTTTTTCATCGTTGGGGATGGTTAAGCGTGATAATTGCCCGATTTCTCGGCCCATTGCGGCCGGTCATTCCGATGATCGCCGGCACCCTTGGCATGCCCGGCCGATTGTTCGCCCCGCTGAGCGCCGTGACGGCCTTGGCATGGGCGCCTGCCTATCTATTACCGGGTTATTACACCGGTGAACTCTCCCAATTATGGATATTGCAGCCACTCGGTACTCGCGCCCTTATCGTCTATGCGCTAACGACCATGGTAGCAACTGGCGGTGCGCTGGTAATCTATCACCACACCCACCCTGAACGACTCCATGGCCTCGGCTGGCTGACCCGTGAACAGGCTGACCGATGGCCCATCTCTGCACTGTTGTTGCTCGGTGTAACGACGGCGGCCTTCATGGCGCTGTGGGCATTGAGCCCCTTAAGCCAGGATTCATTGTTTTTAGATTACTCGGTCAGCTGGCATGGCGCAGACCTTTGGCTGGCCGCGACGGCCTTAACCAACAGCTCACTGGTCTACCTCGAGTTCGGCATGATAGCTATCTGGCTGGCCTTATCCGGGCAGGTTCGCTTGGCTTTTATGGCCGTCTCTGGCTTCTGCATACTGGTCATAACAAGCAGTCGGTTCGCCCGTCATTACTTGGTCGCCGACCAGGTTGAGGCATTTTTCGAACTAAGCCTACTGACCTTTTTTCTTGGCTTCTTGGCTAACCTGATCAACAACCCAAAGCATGGTTTACGGCGCTGGCCGGTCTATTTCGCCACCAGTCAGCTCATACTCTTGGCACTTGCAGGCCAATTGTCGGCTGGCAGATTGACGCTGTCCTCCTGTGGCCTAGCGTTGTTTATGGCGCTGTGCTTTAACGCTGTGCTCAGAGTTTGGTGGCGGACTCTAGATCTGCCGTATACCGACCGCACCCCAACGGCCCTAATGATTACGTTGCTTTTGCTCAACCTAAGCTTCTTGCTGCTGGCCAGCTAACTGCTCAGGCAGACGCAACATGGATCGTGGATCGAGCCTTCTAACGCTGGGCGGGAGCAGAGGATCGCTCAGATCAGATGACAGACTCGCAAAGGAGTCTAACCGGAGCACCTAAGCACCTAAGCACCAAAGGATTTCATCTGTCGATTGGGGATGGCGCTGATAAGCGACAAACGCTGAACTTCTTCCGCCGATGAACGGATCCAGGCTTTTACTCGATCTTCGCTTAGAGCAACCGTATCGGGCAGCAGAAACCATTGTTCATAGACCCTGCCGTGGGCGACCCAGTGCCGCTTTTGGCACAGATCGGTGAGTTCGGCTGCCAAGGCTGGATGGAGCGCCCGAATGCCCACTTCACCAGCGATATTGACCACCAGGCACAATTGGTTGTTGACCCGTATGACATGTTCACCGAAATAGATGCCGACTTCCGGCGCTAAGATTTCAGGCACATATTGCATTAAGAAATGAATGCGCCGCGAACGGTTCACTTTATCCATACCTGATGTTCCTTGTAACAATCTAACGCCGACTACCCTGCTGACGCACCCACATGAGTGGGCTTTAATGGTACCAAAAGGTCGCCGAATTGCCAGTTCCCCATTGGATCAAGGCCGAGTTAAAAAATCTTTTGATCGAACATTTCGACCTAATGAGTACGCCAAGTCCACATCTGGTAGGCCCCTATCGGTAAAGCTGGGACGCTATTCACAACATAGCATTGAGTTAAGGGCCAACAGTCTCTAAAATCCATTTCGCTACTGGCGAACTAGAGAACTGCATGGAAATAAACAGCGAAAGCTTAAGATTCATACTTGGGGTTAAGATCAAGCAATTTCGGCTAACAGCCGGTTTCTCCCTGAAACAGCTGTCCGAAAAAACAGGACTATCGATATCCTACCTGAGCGAAATCGAAAAGGGCAAAAAGTACCCAAAGCCCGAAAAGATCGTCCAAATCGCCTATGCATTGAACAGAACCTTTGATGAACTGGTTTCCCTGCAACTGGATGATGATTTAAATCCGCTCTCGGCTCTGCTCAATTCACCCGTATTAAAAGACTTCCCGCTCAAGCAGTTTGGTATCGGTTTAGCCGACATATTCGATCTCGTCAATGACTCGCCCAGTAAAGCCGGCGCCTTTGTCCGGACCTTATTGGAGATAAGTCGCGGTTACGATATGAACGTCGAGCATTTCTTGCTCGCATCCTTACGTTCCTATCAAAAGATGCATTTAAACTACTTCGAAGAGCTCGAGGCCGCAGCGCACGATTTTCGCCTGCAAAATCGCATTGCTGAAAGCAGCGGCATCGGCCAAAGCTGGCTGGAAGCCATGCTGCGCGACGAATTTCAGTGCACTATTCATTATGATGACTTCAGTGGCTCGCCCGAATTACAGCCCTTGCGCTCGATCTGCCCGAGCCCAAAACAGCTGTGGATAAACTCTAAACTACTGCCGCAGCAAAAAAAGTTTATCTTGGCGCGCGAAATTGGTTATCGCATTCTGAAGTTAAAGGTTCGCGCCGAGACGTCTTCCTGGATTAAGGTGGAAACCTTTGAACAGGTCTTTAACCACTTCAAGGTCTCTTATTTTGCCGGTGCGCTGCTGATTCCGGAAAAGCAAATCATCAAGGACCTGTCGCATTGGCTGACCCATGACACCTTTCAAGGCGATGCCTTGTCGAAACTCATGAGCCAGTACGACGCGACGCCGGAAATGTTTCTCTACCGCATGTCTCAACTGATGCCAACCCACTTTGGCCTGTCCAAGATGCACTACATGCGGCTCAATCATCAGCTCGATAACAATGACTTCCGGATCACCAAGGAACTCAACCTGACCAATGTGTTCACACCGCGCAGCATTGGCCCAGGCGAACACCATTGTCGCCGTTGGGCGGCCACAGCCGGGCTGAAAAACCTCGCTGACCAGAAGTCGACACAGGAGCTGGTGCAGGTGTCTGCCCAACGCAGCACCTTTGTCGGCCAAGACAAGACGTTTTTCAATATAGCGGTTGTGCGCAGCAAGTCCTTAGGTGAAAACACCAATACCGGCATGACGCTGGGGTTCTTGATCAATGATCAGTTTAAAAACAAGGCCGCCTTTTGGAACGACGCCAGCGTGCCCAATTCCGACGTCAATGAGACCTGTGAGCGCTGCCCACTGACCGATTGTGAAAGTCGCGCATCGACACCGACCATCCACGACTCGCTGGAACGTAAAAACTCCCGCGAACGCGCCCTGCAAGACTTTATAGACGGACATAAATGAACTCACCCATCAAGCCAGCCTTTAAATTACGCAGCCGCAGGGTCGCCAGCCACCAAATACCCGTCACCAGTTTAGTGGTGGCAGATTTCCAAAGCCTGTTGGTAGACACATTGCGCAAGGCACCGGCTCTGTTTCTGTATGCACCGACCATATTGGACCTCAGTGCCCTCGAGGGTGAAGTCGACCCGGCTCAATTAGAAGCCATCATTGTCGGCTGCCGGAGCGAAAAACTGATTCCCTATGCGCTAACGGGCAACAGGGAACACCATCAGGCGTTGGCGTTCAGCCTGAATTTGGCTTGGATAGAGCCGCGCTCGGGAGCAAAACCGAAGACCAACAGTGCGCCTATTGAGCAGGCAGAAAGCATCCGCAAGACCCAGGTAATCAGCACGCCCATTCGCTCTGGCCAGCAAATTTATGCGCGCAATGCCAATTTACTGATAATGAACCAAGTCAGCGCCGGTGCGGAGGTTGTCGCCGATGGCAATATTCATATTTATGGCACCTTGCGCGGCCGAGCGATTGCCGGTGCGCAAGGACGGGAGCAGAGTGAGGTAGTTTGTCAGAAGATGCAGGCGGAGCTTATCGCCATTGCCGGCACCTATCTGGTTCAGGAAAATTTCCCTGATGGCAGCGGCGCGGCCCGCTGTCATCTAGTGGATAACAATATTTTAATCGACTATTTATAGCGCTTAATTGATCCAGCATTCAGCTTCCGTTAGTCTACCCCCTTTAACTTAATCCCTAAGAAGGAATGACCCTTGGCGACTATTATCGTTGTTACGTCTGGTAAAGGCGGCGTAGGCAAAACCACCACGAGCGCGGCCATCAGTATGGGTCTGGCATTGGCCGGACGCAAAACCGTGGTGATCGATTTTGACATTGGTCTGCGTAATCTCGATATCATTATGAATTGCGAGCGCCGGGTGGTGTTCGATTTCGTCAATGTCATCCAGGGCGACGCCCTGTTAAACCAGGCATTGATCAAGGACAAACGCAGTGAGAATCTGTTTATTTTGCCGGCGTCACAAACTCGCGACAAGGATGCGCTGACCAAAGAAGGCGTTAAGATCATCCTCGATAAACTCAGTGAAACCTTTGAGTACATCATCTGCGATTCGCCGGCGGGCATTGAACACGGTGCCCTGATGGCCCTTTATTACGCCGACGAGGCCATAGTGGTGACCAACCCTGAAGTGTCGTCGGTCCGCGACAGCGACCGTATTTTAGGGATTTTACAGAGTAAAAGCTTCCGGGCTGAAAACGATCAGCCTCCGGTCAAGGAACACCTCTTGATCAGCCGCTTCGATCCGGCCCGAGCCGCTCGCGGCGAAATGCTCAGCATCGAGGACATAGAGGATATTCTAGCCGTCCCGTTGATTGGCATTATTCCTGAAAGTCAGGCGGTGTTAAACGCCTCGAATAATGGTACGCCGGTTATTCTCGATGAGAAAAGCGATGCCGGCCAGGCCTATAAAGATACGGTGGCGCGCCTGCTGGGTGAAGAGCGACCCCATCGTTTCCTGGAGGTCCAGAAAAAAGGCCTTCTGCAACGCGTTTTTGGAGGTTGATATGGCGTTTTTTGATATATTTTCACGCGACAAGGCGCCTCAATCGGCCAATATAGCCAAAGAGCGGCTCAAGGTGATTGTGGCCCATGAACGACGGGCTCGCAACGCCCCGGACTATTTGCCGGCCCTGCAGAACGATATATTGGCGGTAATCCGTAAATATGTCGATATTGAGCACGATCAATTGCAGATCGATCTCAATGACAATGGCAACTGCTCGATTCTAGAAGTGAATGTCAACTTACCCCGTTAAGGGGGCCGCATTAGGTCAATTGACGTCGGCGTAAGTGTTGAGCATAAAAAAGGGCAGCCCTAAGCTGCCCTTTTAAGTTTGACCCGCCCGCTTAGGCGACGCCGTTCAAACTTAGCTATCGAGAAATTTCTCAGCATCGAGCGCGGCCATGCAGCCGGTTCCGGATGAAGTAATGGCTTGCCGATAGTGATGATCCATGACGTCTCCGGCTGCAAACACCCCTTCAACACTGGTTGCGGTGGCATTGCCCTCGAGGCCCGATTGCACCTTGATATAACCACCACTCATCTCTAATTGACCGGCAAAGATCCCGGTGTTGGGCGTATGACCGATGGCGATAAAACAGCCGTGCACGGCAACGTCTTTAGTGCTGCCGTCCTGGGTGCTTTTCAGCCGAATACCGGTCACGCCCATCTCGTCGCCGAGCACTTCATCGAGTGTATTGTGCAGATGCAACTCGACCTTGCCTTCGGCGACCTTGGCCATCAGGCGATCGGACAGGATCTTTTCCGATCGGAAGGTATCCCGTCGATGCACAACATGAACCTTGCTGGCAATGTTGGCCAGGTAAAGCGCTTCCTCGACCGCAGTGTTACCACCACCGACAACGCAGACTTCCTTGTTGCGATAGAAGAAACCATCGCAGGTGGCACAGGCTGAGACGCCCTTGCCTTTAAAGGCCTCTTCACTCTCCAGGCCAAGATATTGGGCGCTGGCGCCGGTAGAAATAATCAGGGCATCACAGCTGTAGGTGCCCTGATCGCCGATCAGCGTAAAGGGTCGCTTGCTCAGGTCCGTGGTGTGAATATGATCGAAGATAATGTTGGTGTCGAAACGCTCCGCATGCTCCTTCATCTGCTCCATCAGTTCCGGGCCCTGCAATTCGGCATGCCCGCCTGGCCAGTTCTCGACCTCGGTGGTGGTGGTCAACTGACCGCCCATTTCCATACCTGTGATAACAACCGGTGATAAGTTCGCGCGGGCCGCATAGATTGCCGCCGTGTAGCCGGCCGGGCCGGATCCCAAAATAATTAGGGAATGATGTTTTACGCTCATGGTTCTAAGTGCCCTCTAAGGTCAAAAAACTGAATCAGATAATAGGTCATAGCATGGCGTGTTCCGCGCCAGAATCAAGCGCAAGCCAACTATAAGATCGATAACTTTTAGCTATAAGACAAACGGTTACCCAATTCTCGACTAGAAACCGAAAATCAACAGCACCGCCAAGCTTATCAGCCAAGTCATTTGGGCGCGTTTAATCAGTGCCAAGGTTTCATTCAACATCTCCTCTGGCGCCACGGAGCCCAAGGCCGATTTCAAACAGATCAACAACAGGACCCGATCGTCGCGGTCGAAATCACGAGCCTGCTCCAGCCAAACTTGGAAACACTGGCTGAAATTGCCCATTAGGCCCAGCGTTAAGGCCATCAGGCGCACCGGAATCCAATAGAGTGCCTGTTTAACGCGTTGAAAGAAGGCGTCGGCTTGCTCACCGCGTAGAGCGGTACTCATTAACCAGACTAATAGCACTCCGGGTGCGCCAAAGGCCATAAACCAGAATACCGAAACAAAAAACCGCTCCAGGTAGAGGTAGCTCATACCGGCCTGAACTCCCTCGTCCAACAGTTCGTCGTCTGGCTCATAGATTTCACCGACCAGGCCCAGCTCATCAACAGCCAGCTGCCAGGCGCCCTGCCGTTCACCCTGAGCGGTGAGCTGCTGGTACTGGGCAAGATTTTCGGGCTGATCACCGGACTGGAAGGCCAATAGCAGCAGAGTTACCGACAGAACCAGGTTGAAAATAAAATTATCGACCCACCACAGCAGACAGGCGACCAGCAGAGCTGGTAACAGGGCATAGATTACCATTGTCAATTTAGCACCTAAGTCGCGCCCAACGAGGTGGGCCCGCCAGCGTAATACCCAGGCCGTGGCCGGTTCGCCATGACCCGATAGGCTGATCGAGACCAGATACGCGAGAATGACCGATAGAAAATCCATAACGTTTTCCTAATGATGAAGAGCTATACAGTAATGAAACAGCCTACCACTTTACCAGAGCTGAAAGTCATAGTGCGCAATTTTCATCCAGGTGGACATTTGTCGCTGGGCCAGTCGCATCTGGCCAAGGCTCGAGGTAAACTAAGCGCGCTGATGGCCGCGCCTGACCAGGCCGCCCCCTAACCTGTTTGACCGAGTTGATTACCCATGTTTATTGCCGACCTGCCCTATGCCAAAACCCTACGCGACCACCTGGTGCGATCGATCCGCTTCGCGCTCGAAGAAGATCTTGGCAGCGGCGACATCACCGCTCTGCTGATTCCTGCGCAACAGACCTCTCAAGCCCAGGTCATCACCCGGGAGCCCGGCGTGTTGTGCGGCCGCGAGTGGTTCGAGGAAGTCTTTCGGCAAATTGATCCAACCGTCACGCTAAATTGGCTAAAGCAGGACGGCGATACCCTACTCGCGAACGACATCCTGGTTGAGCTACGCGGCAATACTCGCGCAATTCTAACCGCCGAGCGCAGCGCCTTAAATTTCCTCCAAACACTGAGCGGCAGCGCAACCCTGGCCCGGCGCTATGCCATGGCCGTCGCCGGCAAGGCGTTAGTGATCCTCGACACTCGCAAGACCCTACCCGGTTTACGCTTAGCACAGAAATACGCCATCGCCGTCGGCGGCTGCCAAAATCATCGCCTGGGTTTGTATGATATGTTTTTGATCAAGGAAAACCATATTGCCGGCTGTGGCGGCATCGCCAACGCCGTGAAACGCGCGCAAGAAATAGCGCCGGACAAAAAAATCGAAGTTGAGGTGGAATCGCTGGAGCAGTTACTGGAGGCATTGGACTTGCCGGTAGACGTTATCATGTTGGATAACTTCAATGTGCAGCAGACCGCCGAGGCGGTAAAACTCACCCAAGGTCGGATCAAGTTAGAGGCGTCTGGCAATATGGATTTAGAGCGCATCGCCGAACTGACGGGCGTGCTACCGGACTATGTCTCGGTGGGTAAGTTGACTAAGGATATAAGCTCATTGGATTTGAGTTTGCGGTTGGTGGGTTAGTCCTTTCAACTACATCCAGCAGGAAGATAAGAATCTTTCCATCCGCCCTGAGCCAATGGCACGGTTCTATCGACCGTGCAGCGCCACTGCCCAGAAATCAAACGCGCGATATTCACAATGGTTCCTTGCAAATTTGAAGCGCCTTGATTGGAGCCGCTATTGTCAAACTGGACTATTAATACCCCAGTACCATCGTTATTGAAGGGCCCGCTAGCAGGCGCCAGTCCTCCTGCACTCGCCGAATTACCAATCACAATAGCCAAGGTCAAGTTGGATTTAATATATCCAATATCGGTCGTATCAAAACTTGGATCGCCTCGGGTTAGAAACTCCTCAACAGCACTCTTATATCCCGACAACTCAGCAACCGATCTGGATAGTTGAGTCCGAGCTATATAATCTTGATACTGGGTTAGGGCAATGGAGGCTAATATACCAATTATTGCCACCACCACCATAAGTTCAATTAACGTAAAACCTCTAGATCTATTCATTCTATCCCCTCCAAAATACTCGGATATTTTCTGGTAAATCACTCTTGTACTCATACTAAGAGAGTCGGTTTCCGTAGACAAAAAAAAGGAAGCCAGCAGCTTCCTTTTACAATTACGCCCTAATACCCTAATTTAAAATTAGTCACAACCTGATGGCACATAAGATACTTTCCAGGTATCTGCTCCAGCTGGCGTAGTTGAATCAATAGTACAGGTCCAAGCTCCATTACCAGCTCGAGTCAAGTTAATGACCGTTCCGTTCACAATACCGGCTGCTTGACCGAGAACACCACTCGCCATCAGTAATGAAATGGTACCTTCCCCGGTATCAGTAAAGGGTTCCTGAGCACCCAATGTACCGTCACCTGCTGCTTCTTCACCAACACGTAGGCCAGATATTCCTGCCGCAGTAATTTGCGCCGTAGTAGCAGTTTTGGCGGCCGCAGCAATTGCCGCTGTCTGTGTGTTATCCACTAAGTTGGAGGATACAAAACCGAGATCCGCCGAGTTAAAGTTTAATTTACCGCGCATTAAATTTTCTTCAACAGCAGTCTTCAATCCGGATAATTCACCGACTACACGTTGAACTTGCGTACGCGCAATATAATCCTGATATTGAGGAATGGCGATGGCCGCCAATATGCCGATAATCGCCACAACGATCATCAGTTCGATTAAAGTAAAACCTTGTTGTT